>JAUNWB010000238.1 GCA_030540535.1 Elusimicrobiales bacterium | reverse complement strand
TTATTCAAGCCCCGCCGCAAGCGGGGCTTTTCTAATATAAAATTTACGTTGCCCAAGAACGGTAAAAACGCTTAAATAAAAATACGCATAAACGTGGCGGATGGGGGGTAGACCCACGTTGACCGGGGGGGCCAAAGTCTGCTATGATTTATGTATAGACGTAAAAAATATAAAACGGAGAAACACATGAAAAACTTACTCAAAGTTGTTTTGGTTTTCGCTTTGGCCGCCGGCTTGACCGCCTGCAAAAAGAACGTGAAAGATGACGCCAACGCTGACCTGACTGCCGGTACCGGCACGGAAATGGTGCTTGAAGAAACGGAAGTCGTAACCGAAGTTCCCGCCCAGGAAGTTGCCCTTGGCGTGGTACACTTTGCTTTGGACAAATATACCTTGTCCTCCGATGCCCGCAAAATTGTGGAAGCTAACGCGCAGGCCATCAAATCCGCCGCGTCCGTCGCCAACTACACCGTTACCATCGAAGGTAACTGCGACGACAGAGGCACCATCGCCTACAACATCGCTTTGGGCCAAAAACGCGCCGACGAAGTAAAAGCCTACTACGTGCGCATGGGCATTCCGGCCAAGAACATCCAAACCGTATCTTACGGCGAAGAAAAACCGGTTTGCTACGAAGCCACTCAGTCCTGCTGGTCCCAGAACCGCAGAGCCGACACGCTTCTTAAAGTAAACTAATTTGTTTTGGCAAAGGAGCCCGAACCTAAATGAAAAACGTTACTAAACTTATTTTTATGGCCGGTTCGGGCTTTTTGCTGTCCGGCTGCATCGCCAGCGAACGTGACATGAGTACGTTAAAGCTGCAACTGAAAGAACTGAACACCACTATTGCCCAAATGCAGGCCAACCAGGCGGAACTGGCCGGCACCATGGACGAACTGAACCGTAATTTGTCCATCTCCGGGGAGAATTTGTCCCAGGTGGACGCGCAGATTGTAAAACTTTCCGCCAAACTGGACGATTTAACCGCTTCTATGCAATCCGGCGCGGCGAGCGCCGCCTCCGCCGCCCCGCAAGCCGCGGCGGTACTCCCTTCGGACTTGTTCGCCGAAGCTAAAACCCATTTGGATAAAGGCGCTTACGATTCCGCCGCCATGGGCTTTAAACTTTACATTTCCAAATACCCGGACAGCGAAAACGCCGAAACCGCTTATATGTACATGGGCGACGCGTACGCCGGGGCCGGGCAGAGCAAGCAAGCCGCCATCGCTTATGCGACGATACTGCAAAAGTTCCCCCAAAGCAAACAAACTGCGGCCGCCCGTTTGAAATACGCCCGCAGCATTCTGCCGCTGGGCAAGACCGACGAGGCAAAACGGTATTTTGCTTCCGTCGTGCAGGACTATGCTTCCTCGCCCGAAGCCAAACAGGCCAAGGCCGAGCTTGCCAAACTTAATTAAATTTTTTACCGCGGCTTCGTCCGCGGTTTTATTTTATGAAAAAACTTCTTTCTTGTATCGGCGTATTTGCCGCGTTGTTTATGACGGTTTTCCCGGCGTTTGCCGCGCCGCAGACGGACGTGTACATCGGTATCACCTCGGTGGGGGACAAACGCCTGCCGGCCATCGGTATGCCGCCTTTCAATTTTTCGGACGATAACGCCCAGGCCGCCGCCGTGGAAGTGCGCGACGTAATGCGCGGAGATTTGCTTTTTGCGCGCTATTTTGACGTGTCGGAAGACGGCCCCGATTTCAACGCCAAAAAACTCAGCGAAACGCTGACGGGCTGGGCCCGTGCGCGCGCCAGTTACCTGCTGGCGGGCGACATCAGCTATGCCGAGCCGTATTACACCATCAAAATTTACGTGTACGATATTTCCACCCGCCAGCCCGTATTCGCCAAAGCCTTTAAAGGGACGCAAAGCAGTCTGCGCCGGCTTTCGCATATCGCGTCGGACCAGATTGTTTCAGCGCTGACGGGTAAACGCGGTATCGCCGATACCAAAATCGCTTTCTCCAACAATTCCTCCCGCCATAAAGAAATCTACGTGGTGGATTACGACGGCGCAAACCTGCAAAAATTAACCAACGACAAGAGCATCGCCATCCTGCCGCGCTGGTCTAAAGACGGGCGGATTTTCTACACTACGTACAAATATAAAAACCCGGATATTTTCGCCATCGACTTGCGCGCGGGTAAAATTGCGCCGGTTATCATCCGCGGCGGTTTGTCGCTCATCGGCGGCGTGTCGCCGGACGGCAAAGCCTTGGCGTTTACAAGCTCCGGCGGCTCCAACCCCAGCATTTACATTTATAACCTGGAAACGCACTCCAAAACGCGTATTACCAACAAAGCGTCCGTGGACGGTTCCCCGTCCTATTCTCCCGACGGTAAATATATTACGTTCGTTTCCAACCGCGCGGGCAACCCGCAGATTTACGTAATGGAACTGGAAACGGGCAGCACCCGCCCGCTGACCAAAACGTTCAACTGGTCCGACAGCCCCCAATGGTCCCCCACCGGGGAATGGATTGTGTTTTCGGGCCGCGAATCGCCGTACCACCCGATGGATATTTTTCTGGTGGATTTGACGGGCACCCAAATCCGCCGTCTGACGACGGACGCCGGTTCCAACGAGGACCCGACCTGGTCCCCCGACGGACGCTTTATCGCGTTTACCACCACGCGCAACGGCAAGCGCCAGCTGTATTTGATGGATATGGACGGCAGCGCGCCGCATCTCTTGGCAGATTTGAAAGGCGATTCTTTTACGCCGCACTGGAGTTTTTAATTTCAACATCAGCGAACGAAACGCCCCGGTTTGCGCCGGGGCGTTTTGTTATATAAAAACGCCCGGAACCGTGTGTTCCGGGCGTTGGTATGAAGCAGCAAATTATTTACACGGGGCCCTTTCAATCAGTTCGCAGTTCCCTTCGGCGCAACAGGTGCCAAATCCGTCTTTTGGGCGAAAAAGCACGAAGCGGTTTCCCT
>JAUNWB010000237.1 GCA_030540535.1 Elusimicrobiales bacterium | reverse complement strand
GATGTATTTTATTGCGAACACGTTTAGCGTGCTTTCGCGCGTGAAGCCGGATTTAACGGCCGGTATTTATATGTACGCCCGCGAAGGGTTCGGCCCGTATATGGGCTTTACGATCGGCTGGGGATACTGGCTGTGCCAAATCTTCGGCAACGTAGGGTATGCCGTTATTACGATGGATGCGCTTAATTACTTTTTCCCCCCGTATTTTGCGGGCGGAAACAATCTGCTGTCCATTGTGTGCGGTTCGCTTTTGATTTGGGTGTTTAACTTTGTCGTCTTGCGCGGGGTGCGCCAGGCGGCGGTGTTAAACGTTATCGGCACTATCGGCAAATTGGTGCCGCTGTTGTTATTCTGCTTGATTTTGCTGTTCTGCTTCCATTTGGATAAATTCGACTTTAACTTCTGGGGCAAAATGGCCGAAAGCGGTAAAACGCTGGGCAGTCTGCCTGCCCAGTTAAAGAGTACCATGCTCGTTACGCTGTGGGCGTTTATCGGTATTGAAGGGGCTGTTGTATTATCCAGCCGTGCCAAAAGCCAGTCCGCCGTCAGCAAAGCGACGTTCTTGGGCTTTTTGGGCTGTTTGGTGATTTACATCGGCCTGTCCGTTCTGCCGTTTGGGTTCTTGACGCAGGAAGAAATTGCGTCCGTCGCCAATCCGTCCACGGCGGGTGTGCTGGAAAAAGTCGTCGGTCCGTGGGGCGCATGGATGATGAACATCGGGCTCTTAGTGGCGGTGCTGTCTTCCTGGCTGGCCTGGACGATGATTGCGGCTGAAATTCCCGCCGCGGCGGCCGAAAACGGGACGTTTCCCAAACAGTTTGCCGTGCAGAATAAGAACGGTTCGCCCTCTGTGTCTTTGTGGGTGACCAGCTTCTTAATGCAGCTGGCGATTTTCCTGGTGTATTTTTCGAACAACGCCTGGAATACGATGCTCTCCATTACGGGGGTGATGGTGCTGCCCGCGTATTTGGCGAGTACGGCGTATTTGTGGAAGCTGACCGAGGACGGCGAATATGCCAAAATATCGCCCAAAGGCCGCGCGGCCGCGCTGATTACGTCCACACTGGGGACGGTGTATGCGCTGTGGCTTGTTTATGCGGCGGGGCTTAAATATCTGTTCCTGGCGGTGATTTTCCTGGCGCTCGGGATCCCGGTGTTTATTTGGGCCCGCAAGCAGAAAAAGGACGGTAATCCCGTATTTACGCGCGGGGAAGTTGCCGTGGTGACGCTGCTGGTGATAGCGGCGGTGGCGGCGGTGTATGTCTTCTCCCGCGGGCTCGTGAGTATTTAATAATAACGGCTGATGTTAACTGACGATTCACGCACAAGGGACGAAAAAACTTTTCGTCCCTTGTGTCTTTTAAGGATAAACAATTTTCCAAAACCTGCCGTCTTGCGCGTACCTTGGGGCTTACGTAATTGCCACTACGCCGCGCCCCAACTAGTCCGCGCAATACGGAGCGGTTTTGAAAAATCATATAATCTTCTACAATGGCATTCTGTTCTGCACGGCATACTACATAAAGTCATGCTGAGGCGTTTCTGCTCAGTATCTACCGATTGTTTCTGTTGTTATGCTGTTATTCCGCTTTGTGTCATCCCCGAGAGTTGGCGGCGCGCAGCGTTCGGGGCTCTTTTAACGCAGATAGACCTTTGGAAATGGCAAAAGCAGGGGGCTCCTCTGCTTAATAGGCCTTTGAGTCCCTTCTGTATAGGCCTTTTGGCCCTTGCCAAAAAATATGTTTTTTAGGACAATATAATAAATTCGTATATTAGGAGATTCATTTTCTATGTATGGAAAACTTCTTTTACTTATACTGTTTGGAATCAGCGTGTCCGCCGGAGCGCAGGGGGTGTCGATGACGGGGAGAGTAACCCGCTCGGTGGTAAAGGCTTCCGGCGTGGGGACGGAGCGGACTCTTTTGCTGACCCGCGTGCGGGTGCCTGATTTACAGTTGGGGCGGGAGGCGCTGCGCCTGCATGTTTCCGGCGTAGGGGTGGGCGATTATGCCAAAAAAGCGAACCGTTTTTCCTTAGTTTCTTCGTTAGTTCCGTCGACTTCTTTTTTGGACAAACTCCAAGCCCATCATTGGGTGGTAAAGCCGCTGCCCGGCTATATTTTTTCCGTTAAAGAACTTTCTGCTTTCAGCCCCGCTAAACAGGCGGAGCTTTTAAATAAAGTTTATAGCGCTGACGCCAAATACCGGGGTGTATTTGTTCCTACTTTTGAAGACTTGCGCGCGCTGGCGTACCGTCCGGTGGAAGGCGGGGTTGACGCTCTTTCCGCTTTGCAGTCCGCCCGGATTCAGGCTGCTGAAGGTAAAACGGGTTTCCTGGCGTTGGCGATAGAAGGGAACTCCTACCGCCCTAAAGACATATTGGTATGGGACATCGCGGAAAAACGCTGGCTTTCGTGGAACTACAGCAAATCGGCCGTTTTGCGTAAAGAACACGAAATGTTAAAAGCGGAATTTGCAGACCAAAATGCCTATTGGGCTTGGCAACTGGATACCCAGGGCGTCGTGGTCCGCCCAGATTCGTACGACGAACCGACTTCCATCCGCATATCGGTGGACGGCGTAAATTGGCAGGAATTTAAATTAGACACGCTGACTGGCTCGGCTATTTGGGACGCGTGGTGCCAAAAACTGTATATCTCGTATGACCGCCACACGCATAAAGCCCGCTTTGCGCTGCACAAAGATGCGCCGTTGTTTTCTTCGCCCGAGTTGGTATTTTTGTGGCAGGATGCCGCGGATATGGGCGTGAGAATGACGGAATCTGCCATCGGGGAACCAGTCTTGATTCTGGACGGGATGCTATACCCTAATTTGTACTCGTACGGGGCGGACGGCAAAGTGCAGTCTGTTCCGGGCGTCCGCTTTAAAGTAAATGAATTTTTCCGCATGGACCCGCTCTCTTTTATGCGGGAATTACAGAAAATCTCGCGGGAAGCGTTGCAGGCTAAC
>JAUNWB010000236.1 GCA_030540535.1 Elusimicrobiales bacterium | reverse complement strand
AATTTATCCAAGGTTCCAAAGCGGCCAAAGCGTCTTTGCAAAGACTGCAGACGCCGCCCGAAGCCGTCCACGCGGCCAATACGGCCCGCACGGCCGCGATGTCCACCCAAGTGGAACGGGCGGCCCGCACCGCTTTACTGGGCAAAACGCCCAAGTTTGAAGAACTGCGCCTGCGCGCGCTGCAGGGACGCACCTCCTTTTTATCCAAAGCCATCCTGGCGCACCCTGTTCCCGCGGAACGGACGGAACTCTTGCGCCGCCACTTTGCCGTAACGGCGCCGGTGGCTTCGGCCGAAGAAGTGGCGCAGGCAGCCGAATTTTGGCGCGCAGATTTAAACGGGTACCTTCCCACCCTTTCCAAAGACGCTTCTTATGACGCGCTGGCGGACGCCGCCGCGCTGGGCATTTTCGGTACGCCTGCGGATTTGACGATTTTGGAATCCTTTTACAAGTCCGCCAAAAACACCCCAATGGCCGCCGAAGCCGCCGCCGTTTGGACGCGCGCGCTTGCGGTACACGGACAATACGACAAGCTGGCGGAATTTTTCGCCAAAGAAAACGGCGTTTATCCCGCCCTGCAAAACGGTCTAGCCGATTACGCCCGCCTGCACGGGTGGCAAGCGGATATCCCCGCGGTAAATACGGATGCCCCGGCCGCTCCCCGCACCGATTTGACGGAATTTGGGCTTGCCTGCCGCCTGGCGGGGGACCCGTCTAAAAGCGCTACCGCCATTTGGGTAAGCCTGGCCCGCCGCCCGTCGGCCGCCGCGGTAACAGCCGGACAGCCCGTTACGCTGAAAGTATCTCAAACGGCCCTGACAACGCCGGAAAGTTTGGCTTTGTCCGCCCGGGAAATCCCCGCCGAAACGTCCGCCGCAGTTACCTCGGGAGCCGGGGAAGCACGGCCTGCCGAGTCCGCGCCCGCCGCGGAGGGAAGCCTTCAATTCTTTGTAAAAAACACGCCGAAAACCGACAGCCATGCGGGGGAAATATATGGAGGGATTCCGCTCCCGGCCCTGTGGCGCGCCACCCAAAAAACGCTGGCGAAAATCAAAACGCTGTTTCCCCACAAACAAGCCCCGTCCGCTCCGGCTGCCCCGGGTGCGGAAGGTGCGCGCGAAGCGTTCCAGCGTTTAGGCATTTACATGGCGTCTTACGTGATGGGGCTTGAGGTGGCGACGCCCGTCATCGCCAACTTCGGAAGCAGCTTTGGACTCTCGCTCGAAGAAAACATTTTAGTGGCCGTAGCCACGTATTTACCGTATTCGCTGGGGGCGTTTTTCTCCAACTGGACGAAAAAAGTGCTGGGGCGCAAAAACTCCATGAACCTGGGCTTGGCACTTTTAGGGGGAGGTTTACTCGCCGGCGTTACGCTGTGCGGCCTGAACGGCGCATTCGTGCCCGAGGCCGACGCCATGATGCACTTTTATAAAGCGCTGGCCTGCATTACGGCCGCCAGCATGGGCGGTGTGCTGGTGCATAACTCCGTCGGACCCATCATGACGGAACTGAGCAAAAACGCCAGCGACCTCGTCCGTCAAAAACGCAATACATATACGGAGTTCAGCCGCGCGATCGGAATGGCCTCTTCGTTTGCGTTCCCGTTCATCGCCACCAAAGTACTGGGGATGGATTGGAGCCTTGCGTTTGCACTGCCTTTGCCGCTTGTCGGCGCGGCCGCCCTGGGCGTCAATTTGGCAAAAATACCCAATACCAAACCGCTGGCCGCCCCCAAAACGGATTTGCCGCAAACAAACGGATTGCTCGATTCCATTAAAAATAACGAATACGTCCGCTTATTTAAAGAAGAAAAAGGCGTGGGCGCGTTTTTAGGGGGACTGTTTATTATGAACGCGGTGGAAATGGCCATCAACAGCGGATTTTTGTTCCTGTTGCCGTCCATGACGTCGGACCAGTCGTCCCAATACCTGTTTGGACTTGCGCAGTTTGCCGCGCCGTTTTTGCTGGGCCGCTACCTGGCGGGGAAATTCTTACAATGGTTCCCCAAACATAATATGAGCGTAGCCACTCTGCTCGCGGCCGGGGGAAGTTTCGTTTCTTTGGGCCTGCTGGACAACGTCTACGCCCTTACCACCGCTTTATTCCTGGCTGAAACGGGTATTTCCACCGGGTTTACGCTCGGGTTTGCGCGGACGGCCAAAAACCCGGCCACGCAGGACCGCATCGTATCGCTGATTGTAGCCAGTGCGATTGCGTGCGCGTTCGGCCCGCTTCTGCTCACCAATCTGGCGCAAACGCTGATTGACACGGGACTCATGTCCGCCGAAACGGCCACCGCCGCCGCCATGATTGGGATTCCTTCGGGCCTGGCGCTTCTGTCGGCGCTGCTTTTCAAACGGGTGGAAAATTTGGGAGAAGTGACGACTTCGGTGATGAAGAAAATTTACTCGTTTATTAAAAAATCGGTATTTTTTCCCAAACAAAGAAGAAAACGCTCTTAACCCCCTTGCCGGGGGCAGGCGTGCCGGCCCTGGCCGAGGTTATCAGTTGGGTGGAAAAAATAGAATGGTCCGTCTGTTTGCAAAACAGGCCTCCCGCAACGGGAGGCCTGTTTGATTCAGCCAAAATAATCTTTTATTCGTATCTTAGGGCGTCAATCGGCGTTAGTTTGGAGGCTTTATAGGCCGGATAATAGCCGAAGAAAACACCCGTCGCCGCCGAAAATCCGACGGAAAGCAAAATAGACCATACGCTAAGTTCGGCCGGAATAGAAGAAGAATTGGCCGCCACGATAAGCGTAATCCCCACGCCGAATATCACGCCGATAAGCCCGCCTATGCAGGAAAGCGTTACGGCCTCGGCCAAGAACTGAAGGCGGATGTCCGCACTCGTCGCGCCGATAGCCATGCGGATACCGATTTCGCGCGTGCGCTCGGTAACGGATACGAGCATAATGTTCATTACCCCAATGCCGCCCACAATCAAAGACACCGCGCCGATGACGCCCAGCA
>JAUNWB010000235.1 GCA_030540535.1 Elusimicrobiales bacterium | reverse complement strand
CCCGCCACAGATTACAAAAAAAGGCCGAGGCATATGCCCCGGCCTTCTTTACATAGTTAACTAAATTATTTGTCTTCTTTCTTAAACAAATCGTGCAAAAAGCCTTCCACCAGCGTTTTGGAACCGAGGCCCACGCCGATACCGAAGGCAAGGCCCATCGACGCCAGCACAATAATGACTACATTATTAACAAGCTGCGTGGCAAAGCCCAAGTTTTCCACCGCCAGCATCGCACAGAAGAACACGATAAACGCATACACCGCGCGCGAGATAAAAAGGCCGCCTTTTAAATTGTTGGCTTTGGCGGAATTTTCGATAATGTTGCCCATCAATTTGCCGAACAAAAGCCCCGCGAACAAAATGAGTACGGACGCGAACAGCGTAGGGATAAATTCCAGGAAGCGGGTGAACAAATCGCGAATGACGAACAGTTTTAATACGTCGGACGCGAGTACGATGGCGTAAAAAATCACCGCCCAGGAAAGTACAAACGAAATAATATAGGTGGGGGATTTGCCGAGCCCAAAACGCATGCACAGCTCGTTAATGCCCAGTTTGGAAGTTTTATCGTCAAACGCAATTTTGTTCAAAATCTTTTTGGCTACGGAGCCCGCCAACCGGGAAATATACAGCCCAATCACCAAAATCAGCACCGCCGCCAAGAGCGATACCAGCACCTTCAGCCCCAGCTGTAAAAAATGCGTACTTACCTGGCGGGAAATTTCTTCAAAATTCATAGTTGCGGCCTCCTTTTTTTTCATTGTAGCATATATTATTTGTAAAATAAGGATAAGTATGACGTCTTCCACCCAAATCCAATACTTAAAAGGAATCGGCCCCGCCAAAGCCAAACTGTTCGACCGTTTGGAAATTGCGACGGTGGAGGATTTGCTGCATTATTATCCCCGCACGTACCAGGACCGCCGCCTCGGCGCGCCGCCCAACGAATATAATTCGGACGCACTCGTCGTGTTTAAAGGCCGCGTACTGCGCACGCAGGAAATCCCGGCCCGCAGCGTGCTTATTTTTAAGGCGTTTTTGGAAGACGAACGCGGGGCGCAGATCGAGTGTACCTGGTTTAAAAAACGGATGTACCGCGGTTTCCGTTTTGACCCGTTCGGTCCGCTTAAAAAAGATTTCCGCATGAACAGCGAAGTTTGGGTAATCGGCCGCCGGGACGACAAAAACAATTTTTTCGGAAATAAAGTGACCGCCGAAGAACAATATCCGGCGGATGACGTTTTAACGCAGCTGCACGCGGGCCGCTTAACGCCCGTGTATTCGCTTACCGAAGGGCTGACGAACAAGCAGTTCCGCCTGTTTGTACACGAGGCGCTGCAGACGGAGTCTTTGTCGCGCGAGCCGGAAGTGCTGCCGCCGTTTTTAATTTCCAAACGCAAACTGTTAAGCGCGCCGCAGGCGTTGAAATCCATTCATTTTCCCAATTCGCTGGCGGAACTGGAAAGCGCGCGCCGCCGTCTGGCGTACGAGGAATTTTTGCTCCTCGCCACGGCGTGGGGCATTAAGCGTACGCAGACCAAAATTTTGGCTAAAGATTACGCCTACGAAATCAAAAAAACGCTGCTTACGCCGTTTCGGGAACAACTCGGTTTTGATTTTACAAACAGCCAAAAAAAAGTAATCAACGAAATTTTTAGAGATTTATGTTCGCCCCGCCCCATGAACCGCCTTTTGCAGGGGGATGTAGGCTCCGGTAAAACGGTGGTGGCGCTGTGCGCGATGCTGCTGGCGGTGGAAAACGGATATCAGGCCGCCCTCATGGCGCCGACGGAAATTTTGGCCGAGCAGCATTTTTTAACTTTTAAGCGAATTTTAAAAGGGTTAGAGGTAAATGTGGCGGTGCTGACTTCCAGCACCAAGGCCGCCGCCAAAAAGAAAATTTTAAAGGAACTGGCCGAAGGGAAAATAAACATTTTGGTGGGTACGCACTCCGTCATTCAGGACGATGTAAAATTCGCCCACCTGCGTTTGGCGGTAATCGACGAACAGCACCGCTTCGGCGTAAAACAGCGCAGTAAGCTGAAAGAAAAAACGTCCAAACTCGATTTATTAACGATGACCGCCACCCCTATCCCGCGCACGCTGGCCTTGGCGTTTTACGGGGATTTGGAAGTGTCGACGCTGTCCGAACTGCCGCCCGGCCGCCAGCCGATTCAAACCGAAGCCGCCACGTCCAAGCTGGCGTACGACCGTGTACGCGAGGAAGTGAAAAAAGGCCGGCAGGCGTATATCGTTTTCCCGCTGATTGAAGAGAGCGAAAAAGTATCCGCCAAGGCCGTAACGGAAGAATTTGAAAAGTTAAAAGCGGTATTCCCGGAGTTCCGTTTGGCTATTTTGCACGGCCAAATGAGCCAAACGGAAAAGGAAGATGTCATGGCCGATTTTGCCGCGCACAAAACCGATATTTTGGTGGCCACGCCCGTCATCGAGGTGGGCATCGACGTTAAAAACGCCACCGTCATGGTGATTGAAAACGCAGAGCGGTTTGGGCTGGCCAGTTTGCACCAGCTGCGCGGGCGCGTGGGCCGCGGTGAGCATGAAAGTTTTTGTATTTTGGTGCCCCAGCATGCGGGGAGCGTGGCCAAAGAACGCGTGGATATTATCTGCGCGACGCGCGACGGATTTAAAATCGGCGAGCGCGATATGCAGCTGCGCGGCCCCGGGGAAATTTTAGGCACCCGCCAAAGCGGCGAACTGGAATTTAAAGCGGGCGATATTTTTAAAGACCGCGATATTTTATACCAGGCCATTGAAGACCGCGACGAGCTTTTGGCGCAGGACCCCGGCCTTACGAAGCCCGAACACGCTTTATTCCGCCGGAAACTGGCGGAACTCTACCAGAAAAACTGGCACTTGATCGATTTAAGCTGACAGACGAAAAACGGACGCTTTTATAAGCGTCCGTTTTTTTTGTCTAACGAAAACCACCGGCTATGCCGGTGGTAGCAAAAAAGGTTTACCGGTG
>JAUNWB010000234.1 GCA_030540535.1 Elusimicrobiales bacterium | reverse complement strand
TTATCAAAAAAAAAAAACGAATCAACCCCCTTGCCGGGGGCAGGCACGCTGGCCTTAACCAGAGTTAAGCAATAGACGGTGCTTATCTATTAGATGGGAACAACCCAAGGGGGTATCTGCCCGTCCAGCGAGGACCCGCGCCCTTCTGATTAGTTTGGGCCACACTATGTAAGATATGTCGCCAGCTACGAACAAGCGAGCCTGGCCAGGAATGACGGCAAAAAAAACAGAATACCACTACAGGAGATTATATGATTTTTCAAAACCGTTTTTAGTTGGCGGGATTTAGTTGCCCGTATAGGCGTGGCTGTAGCCACGTCAAGGGCAAGAGACCGCCAAATAAACAGGTTTTGGAAAATTGTTTATCCTGAAAAGACACAAGGGACGAAAAGTTTTTTCGTCCCTTGTGCGTAAAACTGCCAGATAAGTACAGCCGTTATTCAAACTATTTTTTGGCGTTCTTGACTTGCTCAATAATGCGCGGCAAAATCTGGTGCGCATCACCCACCAAGCCGTATTTGCAGACGTTGAAAATCGGCGCGTTCGCGTCTTTGTTGATACCGATAATCACGTCGCTGTGTTCCATACCCACCACGTGCTGCACCGCGCCGGAAATGGCGCAGGCCACATACAGTTTGGCGGACACGGTCACGCCGCTCTGGCCGATTTGCTGGTCTTTGGGTTTTAAACCCAAGTCGATGGCCGCGCGGGACGCACCCACGGTGCCGCCCAGTTCGTCAGCCAACGTTTCCAAGAGATTGAAACCTTCCTGGTTTTTCATACCGCGGCCGCCGGCGATTACAACTTCGGCTTCGTCCAGCTTCATGCCCGCGGCGGGCGGATCCATGTGCGTATTGATAATGCGCACGCGGGACGCTTCGGCCGGGACGGAAATCATTTCGTTTACGATTTGCGCCATTTTGCCGGGAGTCGTGGCCACTTTTTTGAACACGTTGGGGCGCACAGTGGACATCTGCGGGCGGTAGTCCGGGCATTTGATGTCGGCCATGATGTTGCCGCCGAACGCGGGGCGGGTTTGAATGAGGTTGCCTTCTTTAATGGAAAGGCCCGTGCAGTCGGCGGTTAAGCCCACGAACAGTTCGGAAGAAATGCGCGGGGACAAATCGCGGCCGATATACGTGGACGGATACAGCACCACGCTGGGGTTATACTTTTTAATCAAAGTAACCATGGCGTTGGCATAGGCGGCGGTGTTATAGCGCGCATAGGCCGGGCTTTCCACGGCGTAGATTTTATCAGTGCCGTATTGGGAAAGTTCAGCAAAATACGGCTGAATGTTGTTGCCGATTACGACCGCGCAGAGTTCTTCGCCCAGCTGGTCCGCCAGTTCGCGGCCTTTGGACAAAAGTTCAAAGCCCACGGGGCGTACTTTTTGGGTTTGGCCGTCGTCGGAAATTTCGATAAATACCCACACGCCTTTGTAGGCGGACAGGTCTTTTTTGGCCGCGCCGGTGGCGGGCAAGGACAAAGCCTTAACGGGGCACACGCTCACACACGCACCGCACATCGTACACGCGTTAGAGGCAACCGCTTTGCGGTTGACCAAAGAGAGCGCCCCAAACGGACAGGTGGATACGCATTTGCCGCATCCTACGCAGTTAGCAGAAATCTGAATCATTTAATGACACTCTCCTTTTTCAAAATTTCGACAAACTTGTCAGCGAGTTCCACGGCGGAGCCGGAGAACATTTCGCCTTTTTGGCGGGCCGGCGGCGGGAAAATGCGGTCCACGCGCGTGGGCGAGCCTTCCAAGCCCAGTTTGTGCGGGTCCGCGCCGATGTCGGCGGCCGTCCAGGTGTGCGTAACTTTATCCTGCGCTTTGTGCGCGGCCATAAAGGACGGATATTTGGCGACATAGTCGTGCGGCATGGTCATCGTAACGAGTACCGGCAGGTCGGCTTCCAAAATCTGGTGGCCGCCTTCGATGAGTTTCTTTACGACGACTTGGTTGCCGTTCGCATCGATGCTTTCGCAGAACGTAATCTGCGGAATGCCCAAATGGAACGCGATGCCGGGGCCGGTTTGGGCGGTATCGCCGTCGATAGCCATTTGGCCGCAGAGGATTAAATCGTACTGGCCGATTTTTTTAACGGCGGTAGCAAGCGCGTAAGAAGTGGCCCAGGTGTCAGAGCCGGCAAACGCGCGGTCGGACAGCAGCACGCCTTCGTCGGCGCCCAAAGCCAGGGCCAGGCGCAAAACGGCGGTGGCCTGCGCGGGGCCCATGGAAAGAACCGTCACTTTCGCGCCGGTTTTGGCTTTAATATCGAGGGCTCTTTCCAACGCAAAGTGGTCGTACGGGTTTAAAATGCTGGGCACGCCCGCACGGATGAGCGTACCGGTTTTCGGATCCACTTTTACTTGGGTGGAATCGGGAACTTGTTTAATGCATACGATGATATTCATGCTTTGGTCCTATTTCTTGAAAATTTCTCTGAGTTTGGCGGAAACGACGTCCATATCGTCGATAAGGCCGCGCATCTTGTCTTCAATACCCACCAGGTTTACACCCTGGCTGAGTTCGGCGGTGTTAATCGTCGGGCAGGTACCCAAGATAAGGCGCAGGCCGTCGGACGCGGTTTTAAACGCGCTTTGGCGGGCGTTGACGCGGGCCATGGTACACAAGGTATTGATATCAAAGCGGCTGCCTTCGGTTACCACTTTATTGGCGCACTGGCGGGTGAACACGGCCGCCACTTCCATTTCGCTGATTAGGTCGCCCAGCATAAAGGTTACGTACTGATGGCGGGTGAGTTTGTTGGCGCGGCAGTCTTCCAGCACGCGGGCCAGGGCTCTAAAGCCCAGGGCCACGCTGTCGGCGCCCACATTGGGGTTCTGCGCGTGGATGGCGTCAAACGCGGCGGCCTGGTTCAAATAATACTGGCCACGGCTCTTTAAATGTTCCTGCCAGCGTCCGCGGAAAATCGTCATCTCCAGCACTTCGCTGGTGCCTTCGTAGATGCAGGTGATTTTAACGTCGCGCTTGATTTTTTCAACCGAGAACTCTTTGGTGTAGCCAAAACCGCCCATCGCCTGGA
>JAUNWB010000233.1 GCA_030540535.1 Elusimicrobiales bacterium | reverse complement strand
GGACGAGCTTAAAACTCAAAGGCGCGTCTTCGAATGAGCTGTATTTGGCGTGCGGCGAGGTGACTGCTTCTGCCGAACAGACCTGTACGGAAAACCCCAATCAGGAAAAATGCTGTACGGCGGACCAGGAATGGAACGGCAGCCGGTGCGTAACCAAAGAAAAGCCGTGTACCTGGACGAAGGTTTCCGACAATTATATTGTTGCGCCTGTGGGCGATTTGGGTTTGGATGATAATTGTGATGAAAATATTGAAAAGGGTGGCTCGTCTGCAGCCTGTTGCAGCCGCCTGAGTACGACCGCAACGTGTATGGACGTTTATGCTGTCAGCTCCATTTCGTATATTTATTATTACTTCGTCGCATCCCGATTTTGGCTTGGCGGGCGTGTCGGATAAAAAATACAACGGGTTTGATAAAACGCAGTACGTAAAGGACCACTGGAGTTATTATGCCGGGCGAAATAACGGTTCGTTTGACCCAAACGCTACTTATTGGGGCTGTGTAACGAGCGACGTTTATTCAGACCAGGTAAGTGAAGTTGTTTTCAAAGCCGTCTATAAACAAGCCATATACCGCTGCCAATAATTAAAACGCCCCGGAGATTTTCGCCGGGGCGTTTTCTTTTGCGCAATTTATTTCCCTAAAATCAGCCGTGCGCGTTTATCGTCCGGCGTTACCGTTTGGGCCGTCACGTTGACGCTCCACGTCCCGCACGAGAAAGTGGACGCCCGCAAATGCTGCGCGTCAATGCCCGTGCGCGCTTTGGCCTGGCAGGATACGGTATATTCTTCCGCCGTTGCTCCCGCCCGGGCGCGTAAAATCCGGTCGCTCAGCAAAAATACCGCGCCCTGTTTTTTGTACGTTTTATCCATTTGATAAAAATACGCGTCTATTTTGGCGCCGGCCCGGCGGTGTACCAGCGCTTTGGCCAGTTCCGCGTAATCCGGCGGCGCAGGTTGTGCGGCGTCCGCACGTTTTTTGGCGGAGGCCGTTTTGGGGGAAGCGTTTAAAACCACCTGGCGGCTGTTTTCCAAATCGCGCGCGTGGCTGGCGATTTGCGCCAAACGCGCCGGGTTTTCATATTCCTTAAAGGTCAGTTTGATGAGCCCGCTGTTGGATACGGCGCCTTTCGGGTCCGTCGTTACTTTGGTGGTATTTACCAAATTGGAGTGGGACACTTTAAACGTAATTTTGGCGGGGGAATACTTGCGCGCGCGGCCGTGGATGGCTAAGTCCGCCTCGAAATTTTTGTTAAAATCCAGGGTGATTTCCTCTTTATCTGCGCGCCAGCAGCAGGCGGAGATGCAGGAATCTTTCAAATCTATATTTTCGGCGGCTTCCTGCGGCCAGAAACGGACGTTAAAACGGTAGCAGGAATCGTACTGTTTCCCGTCGAAACCCGTTCTCTTGCCGGACACTTCCAGCCACGGTTTGGTGGTGGCCACGCCGGAGTTGTTAAGCGGCGTGTAACAGCCGCCAAGCAGGAAAAATAAAATTGCGCCGCACAAAGGTTTTTTCATACACTTATTATAGTAACTTTTTAATCAAGAGGGCGACCTAATGAAACTTATTTTGTCCTGTATCGAAAAAATTACGTATATTCCGGCGGAATATAATGTGCTGGTGGCGCAAATTATCGCCGCTGTTTTGTTCTTGGCGATTTTGTATTTTTCCGCCCGCGTGTTTACGTGGTTTTGCAATAAATACCTGGCAACCATTTTTGCCAAGCTGAAAGCGGACAAATGGCAAAAAGCCATGCTGACGCACCATTTTTTTACCGCCGTAGGCATTGTGGCGGCCGCCATGCTGGCGGTGAACCTGCACCCCGTGTTTATCACCGAAAACGTACCCTGGCTTGCCACGCTGATGGGCAAGCTGACGGGGCTTTTTATCGTACTCAGCTTCGCCTGGCTGATTAACACTTTTTTAAATACGCTGAACCACTTGTACGGACGCAACCCGAATATCCCTGTAAAAGGGCTGGTGCAGGCGGTAAAAATCGTTATTTTTCTGATAACGGGTTTGTTTGTTTTGTCTTTACTGTTGGGGCGCAAACCGATGTATATCGTAACGGGTTTGTCCGCCTTGGCAGCCGTGTTTTCGCTGATTTTTAAAGACCCTATTTTAGGGTTCGCCGCCAGTATTCAGCTGACGACCAACAATTTAATTAAAATCGGCGACTGGATTACCGTGGACTCCGCCGGCGCGGACGGCAACATTATTGATATTTCGCTTACCAGCGTGCGCGTGCAGAATTTTGATATGACCATCGTCAGCGTGCCGACGTACGACATGATTTCCAAACCGTTCAAAAACTGGAGCGGCATGTACGCGGCCAAAGCTCGCCGCATTCAGCGCAGCATTGTGATTGACGTAGACACCGTTAAATTTTTGGACCGCCCGATGTTCGACCGTCTTAAAAAAATCAAGCTGTTAAAAGAATATCTGGAAACTAAAGAAGCCGAAATCAAAGCCTTTAACGCCGAGCATGACGTAAAAGAAAACGTACTTAACGGCCGCCATTTAACCAATATCGGCACGTTTCGGCATTATGCGGAACTGTATTTGAAATCGCGTCCGTTTGTAGTGGCAAACGACCCGAATTTTACCTTGATGGTGCGCCAGCTGAAACCCGAAGCGCAGGGCCTCCCGCTGGAAGTGTACTGCTTTTTGAATACGACGGTGTGGACAGACTATGAAGCCTTGATGGCGGATATTTTCGACCATCTGTTTTCCGTCTTGCCGGAATTTGGCCTGTATGCCTACCAACAGCCCAGCGGGCGCAATATTGCCCAGGGGATTAAGGAACTGGCGCAGACGGAAGGAAAAACAAAATAAAGCCGTTTTTCGGTTATTTAAAAGCCCCGCCGGATTTTCCCCCGGGGCTTTATAGCGGCTTCTTGCCGGACGGGCAAATAGGGGCGGGGCGGACCCTTCGGGCCAACTCGCTTTGCCCTTCCTTCTTTGTAAGGTTGCGACATGTCCAAAACAGTGTGGCCTAAACTAATCAGAAGAGCGCGGACAAGAGGGGAGCCCAGGCTCTGGGCCTTGACTCGTTTTTTTTTTTT
>JAUNWB010000232.1 GCA_030540535.1 Elusimicrobiales bacterium | reverse complement strand
AAATTTCACCTCTATGGCCGTTATGCAGGCGCAGGGCTCCGTACTTACCAACAAATACGCCGAAGGTTATCCCGGCAAACGCTATTACGGCGGCTGCGAACATGTGGACGTGGTGGAAACCCTGGCCATTGAACGCGCCAAACAAATTTTTGGCGCCGAACACGCCAACGTACAGCCGCACTCCGGCGCGCAAGCCAATATGGCCGTCTATTTTGCTTTGTTACAACCGGGCGACACCGTGTTGGGCCTCAATCTTTCCCACGGCGGACACTTAACGCACGGGCACCCGCTGAACTTTTCGGGCAAGCTCTACAACATTATCGCCATGAACGTCCGCCCGGACACGGAACAAATCGATTACGAAGAAGCCGCCAAACTGGCGCTCGAACACAAACCCAAACTGATTATGGCGGGTGCGTCCAACTATTCGCGCGTGTTCGACTGGAAACGCTTAAGAGAAATTGCCGATTCGTGCGGCGCGTACCTGGCGTGCGACGTGGCGCACTACGCGGGCTTGATTGCCGCGGGCGAATACCCGAACCCCGTTCCGTATGCCGACGTGGTCACCACCACCACGCACAAAACCCTCCGCGGGCCGCGCGGCGGGCTGATTCTGTGCAAAGAATCTTTGGCCAAACAAATCAATTCCGCCGTATTCCCCGGCATGCAGGGCGGACCGCTGATGCACGTCATCGCCGCCAAAGCCGTTTGCTTCGGCGAAGCATTAAAGCCCGAATTTAAAACGTATCAGCACCAAGTAAAAGTAAACGCGGCCGAACTCGCCAAACAGCTGATGGCGCGCGGTTACCGCCTGGTGGCCGGCGGCACGGACAGCCACGTGATGTGCATTGATTTGCGCTCCAAAGGCTTAACGGGCAAAGCGGCCGAAGCCGCGCTCGACAAAGCAGGCATCACCGCCAACAAAAACACTATTCCTTTCGACCCGGAAAAACCGTTTGTCACAAGCGGCCTCCGCCTGGGGACGCCCGCCGTCACCACCCGCGGAATGAAAGAAGAAGACATGGCACAGGTGGCCGCGTTTATCGACGAAGCCATCTCGCACCATGAGGACGAAGCCTACTTACAGGAAGAAGCCGCGCGCGTAAAAGCGTTCTTGGAAAAATTCCCGCTGTACCCGGAATTACACTAATCTGTAAAAAAGTTTCCCCCGGGCCCGTACCCGGGGGAAACCATTTCAAGGCGGCGCAGAAGTATTCCCATTCCGACTTTAACGGTTCGAATTGGTATATTGCGGAATATTACACTCCCCTCTGCTGGTGCAGGAAAGGGCCCCCAACGAACGGCAAATTCCATTGTCAGAACCGGAAGGCATGCGGCAATAAATCCGGGTTCTTTGTCCGTCCCAATGAACCGCTACCAAGGCATATTTTCCCCGTTTGTCAGAGGCAATAATATCCATGTGGTTCGGCTCATAAATTGAACTTCCGCCCACTTGAAACGTAAAGCTGCGGCCCTCCTCCGGCAATTCTACGTCTAAAGAATCCCGCTCCATTCCCGTATAGCTCCCGTTTGCCATATAATATGCGTTAGACGCATCCGACAGACTTTTAAGCCCTGCAAATGCTTCGGTCGCCCGCGCTTTATCCACCGCTTTTTGATACTGCGGCAAAGCGACGGACGATAAGATTCCGATGATTAAAACAACCACTAACAGCTCTATAAGTGTGAAACCTTTATTTTGATACATAGAACACCCCTCTTTTATGATTTGGCGGCTTACTTTACTTACGTTATTCCCGAATTAAAAGCGGCACCTTGCAGGCTACCCGCAGGCGGCGCGCAGGGTGCGGCCCGCAGGGTTCGGGAATCTGTCGTTTCGTAACAGCGGGATTCCGTACTATCCGCCGTCCGCAGGGCCGGAATGACGCAACAAAACAAAAAAACCGCCAAACCTGGAATTATCCCCATGGTATCAAAAAAAAAACGGGTCAAGCGGACCTATGGACTCTTAGGCCTAAAGACCCTGGCGCACAACCTAACGGTTTTCTAAAGTATAAGTATGAATAAATTAACAGCACTTTTATCCATGTTGTTTTTACTCCCCGCCACGACCCTCGTGTACGCCCAGGGGAGGAACGTCGGTTTACAGGCCATCCGCCGTTCCGGCACGGAAGCCGCCTACAAAGCCACCGAAATGGCCCGGCAAATTACGTCACGCATCGCCGTACAGCGGCCTTTGTTAAGACCGGCCGTCTTAACTTCTTTAGAACCGAATATCCACCGTTTTATTTTTACCGTTACGCCGCGCGGCGCGGAGGCCGGCTTTAAAGGCAGCGGCTTTGTTTTTGCCGATAAACACCAGGGTAAAACCGTTTTATGGGGCGCTTCCGCCGCCCATACGGTGCGCCATATGGGCAAAGACGTAACCGTCACCTTTCACTTGCAAGACCAGAACATTTCTTTCCCCGCCACGATAGAATTAACCGGCCGCAAATTCGGCGTTAACGCCGCCCTCATCAAACTGCCGGAGGAAGTGGCCCAGGTGGCTCTGCCGTTTGAACTGTCCGACCAAGCCGTCGCGCCCAAATCACCCGTATTTACCTATGGTTTTAGCGACGGGACATTTAAAAAGACGGTCCGCTCCGTTTTAGTACCCGGCTCGGAACGGCTGATGGCGGATTTTCCGCGCTTATTCCCGCCCAAGCCCGGCTTCTGCGGCAGTGTGGTTTTGAATGAAAAAGGGCAGGCCGTCGGCATTGAAACCGGCGGATACAACTTAAATTCCGCCCGGTGGGCACAACAGCTGGAAGGATATAACCCGTTACGCAACATGTCCCGAATCAGCGAAATCGTCCCGGCGGAACACCTTAATATCTTATTGCGCGAACATTACACGTCCCATGCGGGGGACCGGGTCATTTTACTGCAGGGAATGAAAGTGGGAAATTTGGGAGTGGACGAATTTATTGACCGAATTTCCGTATACTACAAAAACGGCGCGATTAAAATTTTCGAACACAGCCCGCTTTGGGAACCGATGTCGTTGGACCAGGCCATTCCGCATGCGGAGCATGCCCAGGCCGTAGCCATTCTCATCAATAAAAACCGCA
>JAUNWB010000231.1 GCA_030540535.1 Elusimicrobiales bacterium | reverse complement strand
CATGGCCGCGGAAAAAGCATCCAGCTCTTCCAGCCGGGCATGCGGAATGGCAAGTCCCGTTTCCAGCGCAGTGCCAAAACCTTCCTCGCGTTTGAGTACCTGGGCGGTCACTTCGGCTGCATCCAGCTGCGCAAAGCCCCGGCAGGCGGTTTTCACCAGGAGAGATATCAGGGTTTTTTTATCCGTTTTCCCGTTTACAATTAAAATTTTATCCGGGTTGATTAAGGCGCCCGGGGTTATTTTGGTTTGTAAATTTGCTGTCATACGTGAAATTGTATGCTATCAAAAATACACCCGCTTTGGCAAGAAGCCAAAAAACGGTTTTATTCCCTCTCTAAAAAAGATAAAATAACTTGTAATGACAGAGCAAGACCTTCAAACCTTATTTAATACCCTTTCGGACGGACGCACCCCCGGCAGGCAGGATTTTAACGCCTCCCGAATGTACACGCTTTTGGAAGACCCGTTTAGCGTGTGGTGTTCTTTTCACGCGCCGCGCGAAGAAGCCGTGCCCGAAGCCAACCGCTATGAAAACTTAAAAATCCGCACGGACCGCAGCGTCCGTGACGAATGGATTAAAAAAGAATTTCCGGGCGTGGTTTTTGTATCGGGCGACAACGAAACGGAACGTTTTAAAAACACCCTGGCCGCCATGGCGCGCGGAGAATCCGCCGTCGCCAACGCCCAGCTGTGGAACCTGCCCGAAAGCGTTTACGGAAGCGTCAACTTGCTCGTACGTTTTAACGAAGGCAAAAGCGTCTTCGGCAGCTATCACTACCGCATTTACCAGTTTAAACGCGCACACGATTTAAAAGAACATTATGCGCTGCAGGTAAGCCTGCTCAACCGCATTTTGGGCGTTACGCAAAAGCACACGCCCGAAGCCGCGCGCGTATTTTTAAAAGACCGTCAAATGTCCGTAGAATACCAGGACCATGCGGACCGCCTGGCCCGCGAACTGGCCTACTGGCGCAGCATCCGCGACGGACAAGCCAAGCCCGAAGCGCACAAACCGCCCAAGGCGGCCGGCGCGCCGTGGCGCGTATACGCCAATAAAGTAATGGCGCAAACCAAAGATTTACTTATGCTGCCCGGGCTAAATACCGAAATGCGCCAATGCCTGAAAATTAACGGCATGCACACTACCGACGACGTAGCGCACGCTGGCCTCGAAAAATTGCGCACCATTTTGGAAGAACCCCACGCTACTGATTCCTATTACAACGCGCAGGCGTATTTGCACAACAAACCCATCCTGCGCGAAGCGGGCCACTTCCCCCCGCCGCAGAAAAAATATAATTTGTATTTCGATTTCGAAGCCACGGAAACATTTACCAAAGATAACGTATCGTTCGTCTACCTCATCGGCATTTGGGATAAAGAGGAAGACAAATACGTCAGCTTTGTGGCCAAAACGCCGGAAGAAGAAATCAAAATTTTTGAACAGTTCTACGATTACATCAAAGATTTTAAAGACACCGCCCTCTATCACTGGACGGAATACGAAGTTAAAAAAATGAAAAACCTGGCGGACAAAAACCCGCAGGACTCTGCCAAACTAAAAGCCCTTTGCAGTATCTGTTACGACTTAAAAGTAGCCGTCAACAAGGCTTTCTATCTGCCCGCGCCGAGCTTTTCGCTAAAAGCCGCCGCGCCCGCCTTCGGGTTCAACTGGCGGCAGGACGACTGCGGCGCCATGGACAGCATGGTCTACTTTACAAGCTGGCTGAAAACCGGCAACGACGAGCTGTTAAACAAAGTACTCATGTACAACGAAGACGACTGCAAAGCCATGTTGGACCTAGAAAACAAACTCAAAGCCGCCGAAGTATTAAATCTTAAAAAATGAAAAAAGAATTTGCCGTCCTGCAACAAGCCTTAGAAGCTGCCGCCAAAGTGGTGCGCGCCAAATTCGGCAAAGTGGGTTACGAACTGAAAGGCAAAGCCAATTTGGTAACCGCGGCGGACGTTGCCGCCCAAAAAGCGGTGCTGTCCGTCATCCGCAAAAATTTCCCGCAGCACGACTACCTGGCCGAAGAAAACGGCCTTAAAAACACAGGCTCCGATTTTACTTGGGTGGTGGACCCGATTGATGGCACCACTAACTTCGCCCACACCTTCCCGCAGTGCAGTACATCTATTGCGCTTTTTTATAAAAACGAACCCGTGTTGGGCGGCGTAAAAAATGCCGTTACGGGTGAAACATTTTTGGCCCAAAAAGGCAAAGGGGCCACGCTAAACGGCAAAAAAATACACGTTTCCGGCGTATCCAACCTGTCGGGCTCCCTGCTGATAACCGGGTTCCCGTACGACCGTTTCGAGCGTATGCCCGCCTTGCTCAAACGTTTTGAAGGTTTTTTAAACGCGTCGCACGATGTTCGCCGCCTGGGTTCGGCCGCGCTTGATTTATGCTGGCTGGCCGCCGGACGCGCCGACGGTTACTGGGAAGACGCTTTAAACCCGTGGGATGTATCGGCCGGGATTCTGATTTTGCAGGAAGCGGGCGGAAAAGTAACCGGGTTTGACGGCAAAAAATTTAAACGCATCCAGGATTACGGAAAAACACTTCTTGCAAGCAACGGCAAAATACACGCGCAGATGCTTAAAATCATCCGCCGGACGGAGCCGGAAAGCCGCTGATTTTAAATCATTTTTACGTCGGACACAAGCGGAACGGATTTTCATATAAAACCGTTCCGTTTTTTTTGCAGGTTTGATATAATGAAAAAAGAGGAACTAATACGCAGTACAAGGGGTTTGCATGTCAATTAACGTAGTAAAGCAATACAGCGTATTTTTAATTAACGAACCGGGCGCGCTAAAAAACTTCGCCGAACTTTTCGTACGCGATAATGTGGGCCTGATTGCCATCTCGCAGGATGTGCGCTACGACGCAGCCGTCGTACGCCTGGCCGTTCCGTACGACCAGGAAATCAGCCACGCGCTGACTAAAGCAGGGTTTACCAGCGTAAAAACAGACGCCATCTGCATTGATGCACACGACCGCGTGGGTTTGGCGCGGGACATTGGGGCCGTCCTGTTCGACCAAGGCATCAACATCACCAGCATTTACGGCGCGGCCG
>JAUNWB010000230.1 GCA_030540535.1 Elusimicrobiales bacterium | reverse complement strand
TCCCTTCGGGGCTGGTGCTGTACTGGCTTACCAACAGCCTGCTGATGTATGCAATCCAGACGTTCATTAACCGCAAAATGGCGAAAGCCAATTAACGTTTAAGGAGCATTTTTATGCCTAGCAAAATTAAAGTACAAGCAAAAGAAGTGGCCGACGCTATCGCCAAAGGCCTCAAAGAATTAGGGTTAAGAAGAGATCAAGTGGAAGTAACCGTGCTGGAAACGCCTAAAAAAGGCTTTTTGGGGATCGGTTCCCGTCCCGCCGTGGTGGAACTGCGCCAAAAACGCTGGACTTCCGCCAACCTGGACGCGCAAATTTACATGGATGTACCGAAACGCAAACCGAAACCGTCCCGCGGCGGACGCAACGGCCGTAAGGACCGCTCCGACGCCCGCGGAGGAAGACGCGGCGGACGCCGCCAGGAACGCGCTGCTTCGTACGAAGTGCGCGAAAAAGCGCCCAAAGCCAACGAGCCGCAAATGCTTCCGTGCGACGCTATCCGCAATGCCGTCATCCCGGAACATTTAAACGCCCCCATGCAGGAAGCCAAAGAATACTTGGATAAAGTGCTTACGCACATGGGCGTAAAAACCGAAAATTTAAACGTGTGGTGGGACGAAAAACAACAGCGCATTTTGCTGACGTTTGACTGCGACCATCCGGCCATCGTCATCGGCAAAGAAGGCAAAACCCTGGAGGCCATTCAATACCTGTGTACGCTCGCGCTCAGCCGCCATTTCGACAAACCGATTTCCGTCATTACCGACACCCAGAACTACTGGAGAAAAGCCGAAGACAAAATCGACGCGGAAATCGAAAAAGGCATCGATATGATTAAACACGGCCACAGCGTGTTCCGCTTCCGCCCGATGAGCGCGCAGCTGCGCCGCTACATCCACCGCGCCGTGGAAGGAAACGAATTTGTATCCACCGCTTCCGAAGGCGAAGGCAAATGGCGCAAAGTTACTTTCCGCCCCACCGCCAAAGCTACCGAAGCCTTTAACGCCAACAAGGCCCCGGCCGATTTTGTGCCCGGTGTAATCGGCGAAGATATCCCGGAACAAGCGGCTGAACAAACGCCCGCGCAGGAAGCTGTGGCGCAGGCGGAAGCCGAAAAAGAAATGCAGTCTTATCATGAATCCTGTTCCTGCTGCGGCGGAGAATCCGCTTGCGAATCGTGCGGCGTTGCTGAAGCTGCGCCCGTGCAGGAACAACCTCTTCCCACGGTGTCCGATGATGCGCAGGGCGCTACCTGCCAGGTAGAAATTGCCCGCAACTGTGCCGAAGGCGAAACGCAGGTCGGCTGCGCGTGTGAGAAGAATTTTGAAGAACCCAAACCGGCCGAACAAGTTGCGCCTGTTGCTGAAGCTGTGGCTCCCGCTCAGGAAACTCCTGCCCCGGAAGATGCCGCTCAAACGCCCGCAGAAACGGTAGCCGACGATGCCCAGGGCGGCACCTGCCAGGCGGAAATCGCCCGCAACTGCGCGGAAGGCGAAGAACAGACCGGCTGTGCGTGCGGACCGCTCTTTGAAACGCCCGTACAGACGGAAGAAAACAAATAAGTTAATTTGTTGTAGTCAACCCCCGGTTCCTTGTGTGGGAGCCGGGGTTTTTTTGTGTTTTTTTTGTTGAAGGCATGCCGCGCACGGGCCTGTTGGTTGTAAGGTGGCGTGTCCTCGCCGGACGGGCGACTAAGGAGCCCCGCCTGTTGTCCATTAGTTCGCGACATACCCAAAACAGTATGGACCAGCTAATCAGAAGAGTGCGGACAAGCGGGGACCCCAGGCTCTGGGATTGATTTGTTTTTTTTTTTGATAACATGGGTTTTGTTGATACATCGGGATAATGATAAAGAGGAGGAAATCAGATGAAAGGTTTTACTTTAATCGAATTATTGGTTGTTGTTCTAATTATCGGTATTTTATCGGCTGTCGCACTGCCGCAGTATACCAAAGCGGTGGAAAAATCCCGCGCGGCCGAGGCACTTAGCATGATGAAAAGTTTGTCTACCGGGTTTGAAGAATATGTGCTTGCCAACGGTTCTTTGCCTCCGTCTTTTGACGTGTTGAGCGTGGTTCCTTCCAACGTTGAGCCCAACGGAAGCGGGTGTATCAATTTCCGCTCTTTTCAGTATTGCATCCAAAACGGCCCGCGGCTTCAATCCTGGCGGATAAACGGCCTTTCTGCTTACGGTTTTATTTGGTATTCCAGCATGCAGGATATCGGGGTTGCGGGGAAAAAGTTTTATTGTTTTGAACAAAAAAATTCACAAGCTCAAAAAATGGGGATTTGTAAAGCCGTCGGCGGTCGGGATAAAATCCAAAGCCCGACTGCTTCCGACTACGAATGGTATGTTTTAGATTAAAAACGCCCCGGGCAAAAATCCGGGGCGTTTTCCTTTTAGATGGTTTTACCCAGTTCCAACGCTTCTTTTAGTTTGCCCGTATTGATGATTTCGCCCGGGTCCCACGTTTTGCCCGCCAGCACCATGCCGCGGTCCGTCCATTTCAAATATCCGGCGATGGATTTATAGGTGGCTTTGAGGCCGTCAAAATCGCCGTCCTGTTCGGTGCCCTCGGCGGCGCATAAAAGCACACATTCTTTAATTTTCAGTTTGCGTTTGGCGTTGGGTTTCATATAGCTGTAAAGTTTGTCCACCGCCGCTTTTAACTGCGCGCTCATGTTGAACCAATAGAGCGGTGTGCAGAAGGCCAACACGTCGGCTTCTTCCAGAAGCGGAGCCAGCTTATCGGAAAAGTCGTCTTTAAAAATGCAGGGTTTTTCGTCGGTCCAGCATTTGTCGCACGCTTTGCACGGCAGGACCGGGTGAAACGCGGTTTCAAACACCTGGGCGGAATAGCCGGCGGCTTTTACGCCCTGGATAAACGCGTCGGCCAGCAGGGCGGAATTACCCAGCTGGCGGGGACTGCCGGTAAGAACTAAAATTTTTTTGCTCATAGATAAAAAACCTCCTTGGAAATTTTACCAAAAAACAGTCCCGTCGAAAACCCCTGTTTTTCCGTCGAAAAAATTAACGCCAAAAAACCCCCAAAAACGGGGCCAAAATTGATAAAATATAACCATGCAAACAACCATCTGCGCTTT
>JAUNWB010000229.1 GCA_030540535.1 Elusimicrobiales bacterium | reverse complement strand
GATTCATACTTGACGCCGTTGTGGGTGCAGTCGTCCATCTTGATCGTACCCGGCGGGGCGGCGAGGGCCGGGGTTGCAAATATGCCTAAAAGGGTGATGACCGCCATCATCAATGAGATAATTCGTTTTTTCATTTGACCTCCTAAATTGTGTTTTGGCATGAAAAAGGAGAAGCCTCTCAAAAGTGGGCCTCTCCCCATTCATGCGTTGATATGGTACTGTCCATTCCCGGCTGTACCGGGAAAACCGCTCTGTGCGGCAAAGCGATTGCAGGGAAATGCGTCTCACGGTGAGACGCATTTCCGGGCATGGAAAAGGCCCTCCAGCCAAACGGCTGAACGGCCTTTCCCGGTTCATGTTCGGTTATTCATAAGGGTTATGGGTCTTTGGCCGGCCGACGAACATATAACAGTAAGTCGTGCCGCCGCTCTCGGTGATGCCAACGCCGATGCCGTCACAGTCCGGGTCAATCATGGTCTGAAAATGGCCGGGAGATTTGATCCAGTTGTCGAGGGCGTGCTGTGCGGCATCCTCGGTTGCTATGCCGGTTAATGCTGTCAGATTTGCGCCGAAGCCGTAGGGATAACCGCAAGCGATCACGGTCTCACATTCCTCTTGGGTGTGGTGCCAGGTGTACCGCTTATCGGAAATGGCTTGTGCCGCATTCATCAAAGCCTCGTTGACAGGCAGCTCCGCCGCTCCGTTGGCCTTGCGGGTTTGGTTAATGAGACGGATCAGCTCTTGTCGTATCTCCATGTTGTCTGTCAGGGAGGCGCTGCTTTCCTGGGCGGGAGCGGCGGGGGTGGCTGATTCCACGGTGATGGTCACGCTGCCTGTCCGTCCATCAGGGGCGGTTACGGTGATAGTCGCCGTGCCGGGGGCCTGAGCGGTGGCTGTCCAGCGCCCCAGCACACGTTCCACACGCACAATGGCGGAATTGCTGGAAACCGCTGTGTCATTGGTGCTGTATGGGTAGACGATCAGGCCAGTCCCCTCGCCCGTTTTCAGCGTGTTCCCCTTATAGCTACTTACCCGGATGGGCGTGTCTGCCTGTGCGGGGGCCTCGCCGGTATAGGGGGCGTCGCTGTCGATCTGAACGCCGTCCTGCCAGTAGACATTGAAGCCCACCGCCTGTCCGATGTCCCGGAGCTTCACATAATTGTTGCCGCCGATGGCGTAGGCTTGCAGGTAAACCTGCTTACCATCCACAAAAAAGGTCTGGCTGGACGGCTCGGCCATAAGGCCCGCCGCATACGCTGTGCCGCCCCCAAACAGGGCCGCGCCCATCAACATTCCTGCTACGAAAGTAAATCCCCGTTTCATGTCAAATCCTCCTTAAATGTTATAGTTTTGTGGATTTCTCCACTATTATTATAACATAATCGGAGGAATTTGTCTAAAAATGGCGTGTCAACTCTCAACCGCCCGGACACACCAGCGATAGCTGGGCTCATTTCTCACGCAGGTAAAAAGGGTGATGCAGTTGTCGCTGGTGGCCTCCAGCATGGTGTTGTCCATCACGTCAACCTTTGCCACGCTGGTTACAGCATAGGTACGGGTGCCCAGGGCCGTGGTGAGGGTGATGGTATTGCCCGTGTCAAGGGTGTGGATTTTGCCAAAATGATTGTTCACACCCCGGTTGTGTCCGGCCAGGGCCACGTTGCCGTTCCAGATGCTGGTGTTGGTGAAATGTCCCGCGCCCTTGGACAGCGCCGCATTGTCCGTCCCCTGCACAATTTTCACAGTCAAACCGATGGCCGGGATTTCCAGCGTCCCCAAACTGCCGTTGCTGTAATAGAGGTCGGCGGTTACATCGGTAAAGGCGGTGACGGGGCCGCTGGCGGTGGGATAGGCCGGGTTGGTGGGCGCGGAGGTGTCAACCGTGCCGGGGAGGGCCGGTGCGCCGCCGCCTGTGCCGCCTGTCACAGTGAGGGTGTAATTTCCGCTCAGGGGGCCGTCCGCCGCGAGGTTCGGAGTCAGGTATTCGCCGCTCCCCGGCAGGTAGCTGGTGGGCGTCCCAAAACCGGGGGGAATGAGGGCGCTGCTCTTGCTCCTGTCCTTGTTGGCGGGTTCGGCCCCGGTCTGGATGATGTCCTCCGTGCTGGTGGGTGTACCAAAATCCCCGGTGGGCGGGCTGTCAAAGGTGTACTCCAACGCGGAGGCGGGCATGGAAAGAGCCGCCAGCATGAGGCAGACGGCCAGCATGGTGGAAAGATACTTTTTCATTTAGACATACCCCCGTTTCTTGTCACGAATGTATTTCCAGCCCCGCCAGCCGCCGTAGCCGATGATGGCGAGGGCGGCGATCCCGGCCAGGGCTGTCACAACGATTTTCCCCGCGATGTTCCCGCCGCTGTCCTGGACGGGTTCCGGGGGCTGGGTCTGCTGGGGTTCCCCGCCCTCCGGGGTGTCGGTGGGGTCAGTCTCCGGGTCTAAATTCGTCTCACCGTGAGACGAATTTTCAGCGGAGAACACGGCGGTATAGATCACAGTGTCCCGGCTGGTCTTGGTGACTTCGCCGCTGTACTCCACGGAGACGGTGTACCCGGTGACGCTGCGCCCGCTGGCGGTGCCGGTATAGCTGGCGACGGCGTTGTAAAACTCCCCGGCCTCCTGCCAGTCCACGTTGGCCAGCGTCAGCGTCCGTCCGCTGTCGGTGATGGTCTTGGGGATCAGGGAGGCGTCGGCGTCGGACAGGTTGGGATAAGTGCGGGTGGCAGATACCGTCCAACTGTTGTTCTTATAGCCAGCGGCCTCCACGGTGATCTTGGTGTAATCGGGTTTCAAAATGCCGGTGTAGCCGTCCTCGGTGGCAATCTCGCGCTCCGGCTCCAGCACCTTGATAATCTCGGCCATATCCTTGGTGCTGCTGTCCAGGGTGACAACCTCGATGTAGTCCTTGGCGTCTGTCTCGCTCAGGTCGTTCTTCAGAACGTCCAACAGCGTGTAGTGACGGCCCTCCCGGTCAAAGTCCCCGGTAGGGATGGCGGCGGGGTCGTCGCGGGTGGACAGGTAGTACACCTTTTCCAGCCGGATCATGCCGTTTTCCTCACTCGTCCGCACTTCCGCGGGATAGAGGACGGCGGGGGGCGGTGCGCCCTGGGCCGGTTCCGCACC
>JAUNWB010000228.1 GCA_030540535.1 Elusimicrobiales bacterium | reverse complement strand
CTTAAAGCCGGCGCGCTGCCCGCCCCCGTTAAAGTGATTGAAAAGAAAACCATCGGCCCGACCCTGGGTGAAGACTCCATTAAATCCGGTCTGTCCGCTTCTTTCTACGCGCTTGTAATCATTCTGGCGTTTATGCTGGTTTACTACAAAGCGGCCGGGTTCATCGCCGATGTCGCCCTTCTTTTAAACTTCGTGTTTACCGTGGCGATTATGAGCTACTTCTCCGCCACGCTGACGCTCCCGGGCATCGCGGGTATGATTCTCTCGCTCGCCATGGCCATCGACGCCAACGTGCTTATTATTGAACGTATGCGCGAAGAAAAGCTCCTGGGCAAGCCGGTGTACGAAATCATCAACCTGGGTTACGATAAAGCCTGGTCCGCCATTTTCGACTCCAACATCACCACCATCATCGTGGGCGCGTGCTTGCTGCAGTTCGGAACCGGCCCGGTGAAAGGCTTTGCCGTAACGCTTATCATCGGCCTTTTGGTCAGCTTGTTTACCGCCGTGTTCGTCACGCGCGCCATTTACGAGCTGGTCTTAACCTCTAACACCAAGGAGATCAGCTTATGATGCACTTACTTCCCAAAACAAACATTGATTTCCTTAAATACAGAAAAGTATATTACACGCTGTTTGCCGTACTTTTAATCGGCGGCATTGTCAGCTTTTGCACCAAAGGATTCAACATGGGTATCGACTTTACCGGCGGCACCATGGTGCAGGTAAAGTTTAACGGTGCGGTGGAAATGGGCCAGGTGCGCGACGCGCTGTCCGCCACCGGGGCCAACTCCGAACTCCAGTCGTTCGGCGACAATTCCTACGCCATCAGCGAAAAAAGCACCGCCGACGAAGTGGGCGTCGTACAGGCCCGCATCGAAAAAGCGTTAAATACGCTGAACGTACCCTACACCGTACTGCAAACCAACTCCGTGGGCCCGGCCGTCGGCGAAAGCATGACGGAAAGAGCCCTGTGGGCGATTTTGCTGTCCTTGGTGTTCATCATCATTTACGTAGCGTTCCGCTTCAGCAACATTTTGTGGGGCGTTTCGGGCGTCGTCGCCCTGTTCCACGACTTGTTCGCGATGGCGGTGGCGTTCTCGCTCACCCAGCGCGAAATCGACCTCGTGGTCGTGGCCGCGTTCCTGACGGTGGCCGGTTTCTCCATTAACGATACGATCGTTATCTTCGACCGTATGCGCGAGAACATCCGCCTCCACCCCAAAATGTCGTTTGGAGAACTGATTAACCTTTCCATCAACGAAACCTTATCCCGCACGATTATCACCACCTTAACGGTGCTGTTCGCGCTCGTGGTACTGTATTTCTTTGGCGGAGAAGTAATCAATTCGTTTGCGTTTGCCATGCTCATCGGGTGCATTTCCGGCGTGTACAGCACGATCGCGCTGACCACGCCCCTCGTGTACACCTGGAGCCGCGGCCAGCTTAACGACGGTTCTACCCCCGTTAAATCCGCCGCCAAACCGGCTGCTAAAAAAATCTCCGCCGAAGTAAAACGCGAAGAAGCCGCCGCCGAAGGTTACGCTCCCGCCAAACCCAAAAAGACCGTAACCAAAATTAAACGCACTCGCAGAAGCAAAAAGAATTAACTGTTTCCGGGCGGAGCCTGCACAAGGTTCCGCCCGGCGGCTTAAACAAGCCCGCAGCCCCGCCATTTCAGCAGGCGCGGCCTTATTTAAACCGTTTACAGGAACCGTATGCGAAAAATTAAACGCTTTAAAATTGCTCCCCGCCAGAAAGAAATCCTGCGCAAATTATTGCGCGGGGGCGGCCTTTTGCGCCAGGCCGGGTTCACAAGCGAACTGGAAGTAACCCAGTATATTTTAAACGCGTTTGCCCTGCTGGACCCGGGGGTCGTGTACGAATTTAACCAGGACGCGCACTGGGAGCTGGACGAGGACAGCACCGTCCATAAAGAAATGTTCACCGCCTGCGCCGTTACGCTGGGTGATAAAATCGAGCCCTTTTTGCAGGCCGCCAAAGAACACGGCGAGCCCAAAAACATCGTAGCGGGCAGTATCATTTTGGAATTTTTGAAAAACGCCATCAGCTTTGTAACCGATTTAGTGCGCGAACAAGCGCAAAAAGAAGAGTATGAAACGCAGGAACCGCAATTCGTTTACCTCCCCCCGTTCGGTTTGTACGCGCCGCCCAAACTGCTGCGCGAAGCCGTCCGGCTGGAGAAAACCCTGGCGGAAAAAACACTGCCGCTTATTTTGGAAAAAATCAACGCGGAAAAAATCGATTTAACACTGGCGGACGGCACGTTGCACCCCGCTTACAGCGCCGTATTTTTAGTGCCGTGGCAAAAAACGCGCAAAAAAGGAAAAAATAATGCCCGATATTGAGTATACCGACTGGAAACACGCCGTCGGCTCCACTTTAGCCTATTTTTATACTGTTTTTTTGGGTTGGACCACCCGCATTTACTGGTTCAAATCCGAAGAAGGCCAACGCCTTGAGAAAGAAGGAAAAGGCATCATTTACGCCGTTTGGCACAACCAACAGCTCTTTTTGTTATATCCCTATAAGGGGCAGAAAATCGCCCCGCTTATCAGCCAGTCCAGCGACGGGGAATACATCGCCCGCTGCCTCCCCAAATTCGGTATGCTGGCCGTACGCGGTTCGTCTAGCCGCGGCGGTGCGCGTGCGCTCATCCACTTAATGCACGCCGCGCGGGACGGCTACTCCCCCATGCTCACGCCGGACGGCCCCCGCGGCCCTATCTACAAAGTGCAATCGGGCATTTTGTTTTTGGCTAAAAAAACGGGACTGCCGATTATCCCGGTGGGCACGGCGCTCAGCCACAAAATTAAAGTGGGCTCCTGGGATAAAATGCGCGTGCCGCTGCCGTTTGGCAAAACCGCGCTGACGTACGGGAAAACCGTCCGCGTAAAGGACGACGCCGATATGGAACGCGCCGCCAAAGAGCTGGAAGAACAGCTAAACTGGGCGTCGGACCAATCGGAAATGTTCGTCAATAAAAAACATTTCGACAATACAAAAGCGTAAAAAGAAATCCCCCGGCCACAACCGGGGGATTATGATGTACAAACGGTCAAGGCAACACAGAAAGCGGAGAGAATGCGGCCATGCGTGCAAGCCTTAAAGCCTGG
>JAUNWB010000227.1 GCA_030540535.1 Elusimicrobiales bacterium | reverse complement strand
GTAAAATGGGATAAAGTTTTTACAAAAAGTGCGTCTGTCGATGTGAAAAAAGTAACGTTTAAAAACCGTTACGGTATTACGCTGGCGGGCGATTTATATCTGCCTAAAAATAAGAGCGCGGAAGCGTTGCCGGCGATTGCCGTCAGCGGGCCGTTCGGCGCGGTAAAGGAGCAGGCGTCCGGCTTTTACGCGCAGACGCTGGCCGCACGCGGGTTTATCGCCCTGGCGTTTGACCCGTCTTTTACCGGGGAAAGCGGCGGGGAGCCCCGTCACGTGGCGTCGCCCGACATCAATACGGAAGATTTCAGCGCGGCGGTGGATTTTTTAAGCGTATACCCCGGGGTGAATCCGGAAAAAATCGGTATTGTGGGCATTTGCGGCTTTGGCGGAATGGGGTTAAACGCCGCCGCGATGGATACGCGTATCAAGGCGACGGTTACGGCCACGATGTACGACATGAGCCGCGTGAACGCCAACGGCTATTTTGACGCGATGACGCCCGAACAACGTTACGCCCTGCGCGAGGAATTGAACGCCCAGCGCACCCGGGACGCCACAACCGGCGTATACGCGGCGGGCGACGGCTTGCCCGATAAATTGACGGGTGAAGAACCGCAGTTTATTCAGGATTATTTCGCTTATTATAAAACGCCGCGCGGATTCCACCCCCGTGCCATTAACTCCAACGGGCGTTGGAACAAAACGTCTTCCCTTTCGTTTATGACGATGCCCATCTTGGCTTACAGCGGGGAAATTAAAAATGCCGTGCTGGTAATCCACGGCGAGAAAGCCCACAGCCGTTACTTTAGCGAAGACGCTTTCAAAAAATTAAAAGGCGAAAATAAAGAACTGCTGATTATCCCGGGCGCCAACCACGTGGATTTATACGACAATCCGGAGAAAATCCCGTTTGATAAAATTGTTTCCTTTTTTAATGAGTATTTAAAGTAAAGGAACTTTAAATATTCCGGCCGGGAAAAGCCTCCCGGCCGGATTTTTATGTCTAAAACGATACGCTGTGCCGGGGAGTATTTTCTGCCAATATGCTACTATATAAAAAAGGAGCGTAAATTATGAAAAAAACAATTTTATGGCTGGGCGCATTATTTTTACTGGCGGGGTGCGCTACCGCCGATATCGACCGGATAGGAACCGTTCAAGCGGCGGCCCCCGTTCTTTCCGGGGAGCAAAAAGTGCTGGTAGCTTTGCCGAAGGACGGCGTCTATCAAAATATTAAATACGATTATTCCGGCCAGCAGGTGCAGCAGGCGTTTTTCGAAGCGTTATCGTTTGAAGCCGGGAACGTAGTACTGGCAAATCAAGTACAGTCTTTGGATGACTCGTTGGCGTATGCGGGGAATATCGGGGCGCAGGTGCTGGTCTACCCGGTTATTACGCATTGGGAAGACCGCAACACGCCTTGGTCCGGCCTGCGGGATAAAATCCGGGTGAACGTGCAGGTGTATTCGGTTGCGTCGGGTAAGGTATTGGACCGAACTTCCCTGTACGCCACAAACCGCTGGGTTAGCTTTGTAAATGCGGCTCCGGCCAATTTATTGAAAAAAGTCGTCAATCCGTACATTAAACAGCTGTACCGATAGTTTGATTTGTTGATTTATTAAAAAGGCCCGAAAACGGGCCTTTTTTGCGTTAATTGTTATTGTACTTTTTGTTGCAGCCAGTCCGCGGCGGAGGGGAGATTGCTTTTTAGCCATTCATGCCATTTTTGTGCGTTAAAACAGCGCCCGGGGTGCCCGATAACAGCCGCCTGCGCGTGATGGTTTTTTGTTGATACCGTAAAAGTTTCCCGCGCGTATGCGTTGCCGATTTTATCTTGCGTCCATTTGGGCGCAGTAATGCGCAGGGCGGCGGGGAGCGTATCCAAACGGTTGGTTCCGGCAAGTCCCACAAACAAGCAAAAGTCCGGTTTTAAAATATCTAACAGCGGAGAAAAAACGCTCCAGCCTTTTGCGATATCATCTTCATTGGGGCGCTCTTTGGAAGAGTTCATCGGACGCTGGATTAAATTGCTGAAGGCGGCGTTTTCCCATAACAAATGGGTTTTGTTAGCGGGGACGGGGTGGCCGGCCAGCGTTTGGTTGATTTTATCCAATGTTTGGTTGGGCCAAAAATACTGCGGGAACAGCCGCTCCGCGACGACCCGCCGCGTATACAGCGGGTGGCGGGCGGCTTGATAATTTGCGCCGGAATGGTTTACGTAATGGGATTCCGCAATAACCCACACTTTGACGGGTGCGGCCGGATAGTGTTTGCCGACCCACGGATACCACATTAACCCGTTTTGGCGGAGGACCTCAAAAGAGGAATCCTCCGCCGTGCAGCCATATTGGTTGATTTCAGTTTCGGTTATCATAGTGATTGCTTTTGTGTTTCCTTTTTAAATTTAGTAGCTTCTTTGAAAAAATAGTTATTAAATTTATTGCCGGAAGGTTTGAATGTCCCTAATGTAAATACTCCGGAAACAATTCCTCCAATTATCGGTATGGATTTGTGTAGTACATTGGCGGCGGCCTTTTTCCCTAACTTATCAAATCCAAGTAATTTTGCGCACAGATTAATGGCTTGATAAATTGTGGTTTTGGTACCTCCGCTCTTTAATATTACTTTGCCCCATTGTTTGCTGTAGTTTTGAATTACTACTTTTGCTAGGTCGCTACCGGACTGGCCGAACATGATTGCCAAGAAGCCTAGTAAAAGTACAGTTTTCATTTCATCTGAATTTTTTTTAAGATCGGGAAATCCATATAAATAAGCCAATTTTTGGGCCATAATTAATAATTGCGCGTAATATTGGGCTAAGTCTGCTGGAACGGTGCCTGCCATAGCTATTCCGCCAGGAAGTCCTAATCCAGCAGAAATACACGTAGCTATTGCCGTATGATAATTAATGGTGGCTTTTCCTATTTTATACAATTCTTTCGGGTCAATACCGGCTTGAACGGGACCTTTGCTTAAGAGTTCGTCACCCAGCCTTTGGTAATAATGGGGAAGATGATTAATTAAAAAATCTTCTCTATTTACCGTCATCCCGGGTATAAGTAAGGCTTTATTTAATACTTTTGAGAATAACTGTCCGCCAATACTCAATTCTTCTGTCATTTGAATTTCTCCTTTTTATTTAAGATTTAAATGCTGTT
>JAUNWB010000226.1 GCA_030540535.1 Elusimicrobiales bacterium | reverse complement strand
GAAGCCGTGGTGCAAAAGGCGCTTGATAACCTGATGAAGAACCGCACGGTATTCGTGATTGCGCACCGTCTTTCTACGGTTATCAATGCCGATAAAATCGTGGTGCTTAACGAAGGCCGCGTGGTGGAAGAAGGCACGCATGAAGAACTGCTGAAAATTGAGAACGGCTCTTATGCGGCGTTGTACAACGCACAGTTCAAAAAGAAATAGACGGTTTTACGGAAATAACGCAACGGGTAAGAAGATGTTTTTCTTACCCGTTTTTTATGTGGAAATTCCTATTTGTGCCGTTCCTGGCCTTTTTGCTGGAAAGGGGCCGCAGCGCACCCTGCAGGCGGCTTTACGGGGCTCGCCTGTTCATAGCTGGCGACAATTGCTAAATAGTGTGGCCTAAACTAATCAGAGGAGCGCAGTGGGGAAGCTCGCCCCTTGACTCGTTTTTTTTTTTTGATAACATGGAGATAAATTAATGGCTTGGCGGTTTGCTATACTTACGTCATTCCCGAAGGTCTGGCGGCCCGCAGGGTTCGGGAATTTATTGTTACGCAACAGTGGAATTTCGTACTAAAACACTAGGGAATGACGCAACGAAATGACAAAGTTGCCAAACCTTGCTGTAGTCATCCCGGAAGGTTGTAATCCGGGCTCTTTCGTTATCAAAACGCCGGATTCCGCGGTGGTAACCTTACGGAATGACGGCTTATAGGAGAGTCCCATGTATCAAAGACAGGGTTTTACGCTTATTGAGTTATTGGTGGTTGTTTTAATTATTGGTATTTTGTCGGCCGTTGCATTACCTCAATATCAAAAGGCCGTGGCAAAAGCCCGTTATACCGAGGCCAAACAAGTGTTGAAAAGTTTAATGGAGGCTACCCAATTATATATATTGGCTAACGATGATGTTCCGGCGGATATTAATGATTTGGACGTTACCCCTCCGTCTTCCAACCATTTTACATACAGTTTTTATCGGTGTATAAATGCTGGCGGGCAGATGGGGTGCAATTTGCGGGCCAGACCGACGAAGGAAGGGTGGCCGGATTTACATACGGAAACCAAAGATTATGATCCGGAACGCTCGCTGTATAACAGATATGTGTTGGCATTTTGGGAGTTTGATAAGTGCGGCAAGTGGGGCGCGACGAAAGAATTAGTGCCCTGGGGCGAGTATAAGTGTGTACTATGAGTATTAAAAGAAGCGTCCTCCGCATTTATTCAACGCGGAGGACTATTTAGTTTCTGCCATTTCTATCTCTCATATCCCGCAGGCGGGTAAGCTACAGTTAAGAATTTTGTTGTGCTGCACGCTGCCTGAAAGCCGGTTGCCCCGGCCCACGTCTTCAGGTACTCCCAGCCGTCCTCAGACGGAGGGCCCAAAGCTTGTGAACCGTCAGTACCGCAACCAAACCAACCTGCCGCGCCGTACTTAAACAAAGAACTCTTATTTTCTGCCGCCCTCCGCACCTCGCGCCGCGTTCTTCACGCCTGCGTGCCGCACGGAGCGGAACAGTTTCACCCAAACACGCCGTATCCTTGCGGAAGTCCGGCGCGCCCGGGGGCGTTTTCTGTACGTCCTCCCCACCGGGGTATGGATAGTATAATGGTTTTTTAACTAAAATCAAGGGGTATTCTGTTTTTTAGAATACGTTGGTTATTTTCTGCACGGCCGTGCCCAGCGGCGTAATGGCGGCGGGCGGAAGCCGTTTGTCTAATGTTCCGTCGGGAAAGAACAGCAATATTTGGCCGTTTTCCGTCCGTACACGCTTTAATTGCAGCGTTCCTTCGGCCTGCAAAAGCATGATTTGCCCTTCTTCCAAAACAGCGGAAGGGCGGATAAGGTATAAATCTTCGCGTCCGCGCGCGCGGGCATAAGCGTCCGCCACCAGGCATTTGCCGCCTTGGGCGGCGCGCCGGGGGAACGTCCACCATTCAGCCACGTCGCTTTCTTCGTACTGCGGAAACCGGGCGGATACGGTGTGTAAAAGCGGGATGGAAACGCTGTTGCCTTCCGTGGCTAAAATGTCAGCACTGTAAGCGTTTGAAGCGTCTTGCGCGTCGCGCAAAGCGGCGGTGCGGGGCGCGGTTTCCGGGTAGGTGGTAAGCGGCGGAAACAGGCGCATGACGTCGAACGGGTCCATCGCAAATAATTGCGCCATACGGGCCAGGTATCCTTTGGAGGGGCGGCGTTTGCCGGTTGTCCATAAGGCGACGGTGGCGGTAGACACTTGCAAAATTTTTGCTAACTTTGCTTGCGCTCCGCGCAGGATTCCTCCGTTCCATCTTTCAAGTTGTTTTTCAAATTTATTCATAGAATATATAATCCCGTATTGGCATTGGTCCCGCCAGGGTTAAAAAATGCTTGACAAACGCTAACAATACTTACTATACTAGCTATGTGAAGAGCGGTATCGGCCGCTGTTCATCTTACCGGCGTACTGGGGTATCTTCTGCTTTACAGCTTAGAAAACCAAATACGGAGGGGTTTATCCTTTAAACCTGCGCCGCGCCTGCGGCGTTTTGGCTCCGTTGCGCCCAAAACTGCATAATTCTGCCAGGAACTATGTAGTTTATTGTAGCAAATAAAAAGCCGTTTGGGTTAGCAAAGTTAACGCTTTGGCTTGATTCTCCCACGTGAAAAGGGTTTTTTGAACACGCAAGCGTACTTTGCGCCCAACGGCCGGAGAAAATATGCGGTTAATGGCTGCGGCGGATATCCTGTTAACTTTGCTGGCCCTTGGATTTGGGTGCGAGTTATACATTTTTTTGCGTAAATAAATTGAAAATGAACCGGAACTCCGTTTTGTGCGGGGAATAAATAATCTATAATATATAAATGAAATCCGGATTTTCAATTAACATTTACGGCCTGATATTTGCCATTATGCTTGTCATGGCCGCGCTGACTTATCTGCTCCCCGCCGGCCAATATAATACCGTTGAAAAAGACGGACGCACCTATACCGTGGCGGGCTCTTATCACCATGTGGACGCCAATCCCCAGGGCCTCGGCGCCGTGCTTACCGCGCCCGCCAAAGGATTTAGGGACTGTGCTGATATTATCGTGTTTATTTTTATTACGGGGGCGGTGTTTACCATTTTGGAACGCACCGGCACCGTAAACGCCGTTATTTTGGGCACGAGCTATCTGTTTTCCCGCAAAGAAAAACTAA
>JAUNWB010000225.1 GCA_030540535.1 Elusimicrobiales bacterium | reverse complement strand
CTTCACGTTGAACGAGAAGCGCCCCGGCTTGTAACCGCGCATCTTTGCCGCAGGCGTCTGCGCAAAGAGTTCACGGATCGCAGTGAAGCAACCCGTATACGTCACGGGATTCGACCGCGGTGTGCGCCCAATGGGACTCTGGTCAATCTCGATCATCTTGTCGATCGCCTTCAGCCCCGTAATCTTGCGATAGGCGCCCACCTTCTGCCGCGAACCGTAGAAGTGATGCGCCAGCGCGTTCTTCAGGATGTTATCCACGAGAGTCGACTTCCCGGAGCCCGAGACGCCAGTCACGCACACGAAGCAGCCCAGCGGAATGCGCACCGAGAGATTCTTCAGATTATTCTGCGTGCACCCTTCGAGCGTCAACCACGCCTTGCCCGGCTTATGCCGCTCCGGCACCGGCACCGCCTTCCGCCCCGTCAGGTAATCGGCCGTCAACGACTTCTTGCACTTCAGCAATCCCTTCGCGGGGCCCTGATAGATCACCTCACCGCCGAGCCGACCCGCACCCGGGCCGATATCCACAATGTAATCCGCCCGCCGGATCATCTCCTCATCGTGCTCCACCACCACCACCGTGTTGCCACGCTGTTGGAGCTTGTGCAACATCGTGATGAGGCGCTCATTATCCCGCGGGTGCAACCCAATCGTCGGCTCATCGAGCACATAGAGCACGCCCACGAGCCCCGACCCGATCTGCGACGCCAGGCGGATACGTTGCATCTCGCCGCCCGAGAGCGTGGAGCTCTCGCGATCGAGCGAGAGATATTCCAGCCCCACCTCCACCAGGAAGGAAATGCGCTTCCGGATCTCCTTGAGAATATCCTCCGCCACCTTCTGCTCATGCTCCGGGAGCGTCAACTGCTCAAAGAAGGCCAAGGCATCCCGCGCCTGCAGGTGCATGATGTCCGGGAGCGTCCGCCCGCCCACCGTCGCCACCCGACTCTCCGGCCGCAACCGCGCCCCATGGCAATCGGGGCAGACCTCCGGCGCAAGGAATTGCGAGAGCGTGTCGCGCGTCTCATCGTTGTCGCACTCGGCATAGCGCCGCTTCAGATTCGGGAGCACGCCCTCAAAGGGCTTCTCCATCACGTGGCGCACGCCCTTCATATAGTAGGCCAAAGGCACAATCCGATCGCCCGAACCGTGCATCAATTCCTCACGGAAACGCTTCGGCAGTTCCTCAAAGGGCGTCTCAAGATCCACCCCGCGCGTCTCTGCGAAGGCCGCGATCAACCAATTGTAATACATGAGCAGATGATGTCCGCCGCGCCGCCACCCCACAATCGCCTCCCGCAAGGGCTTCGACTTATCCGGCACCACCAGGTCCTCATCAAAGACCATCAACGCCCCCAGCCCCGAACAGGTCGGGCACGCCCCATAGGGCGCATTGAAGGAGAAGTTACGCGGCTTCAGTGCCTCAAAGGAAATCCCGCAGTCTGCGCAGGCATTCTTCTCGGAGTAAAGCGTGCTGGAGCCGCCCACCACCTGCACCTCAATCAATCCATCTGCCACCTGGAGCGCCTGCTCCACGCTATCCGTGAGGCGCGTGCGCAACCCCGCCTTGATGACCACGCGGTCAATCACCGCATCAATCGTGTGCGGGCACTTCTTATCCAGTTCCGGCCACTCGGTTTCCAATTCCACCATTTGGCCATCCACCCGCGCCCGGGTGTAGCCCTGCCGCACCATCAGCTCATAGGTCTCCTCATGGCGACCCTTCCGCCCCCGCACAATCGGCGCCAGGAGCACCAACTTCGTCCCCTCCGGCATCGCCAGCAACTGGTCCACAATCTGCTCAGCGCTCTGCGGATGCACCTCCTTGCCGCACTTCGGGCAATGCGCGTGACCGATATTTCCCCAGAGCAACCGCAGATAATCATGCGTCTCCGTCACCGTTGCCACGATCGACCGCGGATTGCTTCCGCTCGCCCGCTGCTCGATGGCAATGGCGGGCGAAAGCCCCTCGATGTGCTCCACATCCGGCTTCTGCAGTTGGTCCAGGAACTGCCGCGCATAGGCCGAGAGACTCTCCACGTAGCGCCGCTGCCCCTCCGCATAGAGCGTGTCAAAGGCCAACGAACTCTTTCCCGAGCCCGAAAGCCCCGTCACCACGGTCAACGAATCCCGCGGGATACGCACATCAATGTTCTTCAGGTTGTTCTGGCGTGCGCCGGTAATCAGAATATCACTGCTCATAAAAGGTCACAAAAGCTCCGAACATCGGTAATCTCACGCGTGCCGCAGGCCGCCATCACCAGGCGGTCCACCCCCAGCGCAATCCCCGCCGTGGGCGGCATCTTCGGCAACGCCTCCAAAAAAGGTTCATCCAGCGGATAGGTCGGCAACCCCCGCGCCTGGCGCATTGCCACCGTCGCCTCAAAGCGCACCCGTTGCTCCGCTGCATCTGTCAGCTCGCCATAGCCATTGGCAATCTCCATCCCATCCAGATAGGCCTCAAAGCGCTCCGCCACCCGCGGGTCGACGGGATTCAACCGCGCCAGAGCCGCCGCCTGCGCAGGATAATCCACCAGGTAGACCAAGCCCTTCTGCGGCAACGCGGGCTCAATCTTCAGCGCCATATCCTCATCAAAGCGATCCTCATCCCACGCCTCCAGCGGGTCCCAACCCGCCACGCGTTGATACACCTCCGCCACGCGGAAGACCTGCGGCTCCATGCACGATCCCAGCACCGCCGAAACCAAGGCCGCCACATCCCCATAGAGGCTCGCAATCCCCTCGTGCGGTCGATACCATTCCAGCAAGGTAAACTCCGGGTTATGGCGCCTTCCCCGCTCCCCTGCGCGGAAACAGGGCCCCATCTGATAAATCTTCCCTGCGCCCGCGGCCAGGAGTCGCTTCATATGCAGCTCAGGACTCGTCCGCAACCACCGCTCTCCGCTCGGCGGCGGCTCCAGGAAGGCCTCATTTGCGGGCGCGGGAATCCGCACAGGCGTCTCCACCTCCGTAAACCCTTCACCGTCAAGGAAGTGCCGTATCGTGCGCAACACCTGCGCACGCTTCTGCAACGCCTCCCATGTGCATCCATCGCTTTCGCTCATAACGTCCCCTATTATACCACCTTTTCCGTAGCACCTCCGCGCCTGTGAAAAGAGGGCGGGACCGAAGTCCCGCCCCCGATGGTTTAGTAGGTGTCTTATATATTAT
>JAUNWB010000224.1:1815-3174 GCA_030540535.1 Elusimicrobiales bacterium | reverse complement strand
CCTGGACGCCCAAACCGCCGCGCAAAAAGCGGCCGAATACGTGCCGGAGCGGAAGAATGATATCGTCCGGCTGGCGTTATTTCAACCGCCGCAGGACGCGGAACCGGCGCGCGACATCGCCGCCTGTGCGGCCAAACTGGCGCACGCGGGCTTGCAAAAACGGCTGGAAGAAGTAAAACGCCAGATGAAACGGCTCGGCGCGGGCAACGTGCCGCAAGAGATTTTTCAAGAATATATGCAGTTGCAAACCAAATTAAAAAAATAAGCAGTTGAGGGTATTTATGGCATCCGGAAACAAAGAGCTAAAAGATTTATTGGAAGAAGGGAAAGAGAGCGGTTTTCTGTCGCTGGAAGAACTGAACCGTTCCCTCGCCGCGGCGGAGATGACCGCCGAAGATATCGACGGCGTCATGGGCACGCTGGACGACCTGGGCATCCAGGTGGTGGACCAAAAGAAATTTAAATCCGTCGCCGCGCAGGAAAAAGAAATGCTCAGCGAAGACTGGTCCGCCAGCCCCGATATTTCCAACTCCATCCGCATGTATCTGTCCGAAATGGGCAAAGTGCCGCTCTTGTCGCGCGACGAAGAAATCACGCTTGCGCGCAACATCCGCGAACGCGAAAAAGAACTGCGCAAACTGGTTTTGGAATCCCCCATCACCATGCGCGAAATTTGTAACTGGGAAGAACTCGTCGACCAGGAAGAAATGACCACCAAAGAACTCATGCCCCGCGGCAAACGCACGACGAGAGAGCTTAACAACATGCGCCGCAAACTGAAAGACGCGGCGGCGTTTATCGGCAAGCGCGAGCAGGAAATCACCAAACTGATGAAAGAACTGCGCGAAGGCGATTTGACCGATAAAAAACGCAACAACTGCATTGAAAAACTGGAAGCCAAACAAAAAGAAGTAGTGGCCAGCATCACCAAACTGAATTTGAACCAAAACAAAATCAAACGCTTGACCAACAAAATCAAAAACCTGGCCGACCGTTTGAGCGAAACCTCCAACGATATGCAGCGTTTTGACGATTACTTCGGCTCTTACGATTCCGTCAAAAAACTTGTTACCCGGTTCCATGCGGGCAAAATCAGCGAAAAAGATTTTAAAAAGCAGACCAAATTCACCATCGAAGAACTGGACCGCGCCATTAATAACATCGAAGACGTGCGCCGCCGCCACGACCAGGTGGTCGACATGCTGCCCATGACCGAAAAAGAATTCATCGCGTTTAACGACCGCATCGTTTTCTTTGAAGACATGATTTTGCAGGACAAATTAAAACTCATCAAAGCCAACCTGCGCCTGGTGGTATCCATCGCCAAAAAACACGTCAATTCCAATTTGGAACTGTCCG
>JAUNWB010000224.1:0-1789 GCA_030540535.1 Elusimicrobiales bacterium | reverse complement strand
AAAATTCGAATACAAACGCGGGTTTAAATTCTCCACGTACGCCACCTGGTGGATTCGCCAGAGTATCAACCGCGCGATTGCGGACCAGGCCAACACCATCCGCATCCCGGTCCACATGAAAGAACTTGTTTCCAAGTTGACCAAAGTCACCAACAAGTTCCGCCAGGAACACGGACGCGAGCCCACGCTGGAAGATTATTCCAAAACGCTGCGCCTGTCCGTGGAAAAGGTGAAAAGCGTTCTTAAAATCATGCAGGACCCGATTTCGCTTTCTACGCCTATCGGCGAGGACGAGGATTCCAACCTGGAAGATTTTATCGAGGATAAGAACGGGCCGAACCCGACGAGTGCGGCGGTGGATTTTCTGCGCAAGCAGGAAGTGGCCGACGTACTGGCGACGCTGTCCGAACGCGAAGCCAAAATCATCAGCCTGCGCTTTGGGATTGATTCGGGCTACCCCCGCACCCTGGAAGAAGTGGGCAAGATGTTCAACGTAACGCGCGAACGCGTGCGCCAGATTGAAGCGAAAGCTATCCGCAAGTTACGCCATCCCAGCCGCACCAAAATGCTGAAAGATTACCAAGAGTAATTTTCAATATGTAAAATACCCCGGGTTTAGACCCGGGGTATTTTTTTGCAAAACTTACTACCTAGAACAAGCATAAGGATGAAAAATCCCCGCGCCAAAACACGGAGGATTTTACTAAGTACTAATAAATTTCGTTCTGTCAAAAGCAGGAAAACAAGGTATATTCCATCGGCCCGCCCTGTTTTTCACTCGCTCTCTATTCCGCCGGAACAATCCGCGCGCAAAGCGGCGGCTCCATTATCAAGACGGGTTAAAGCCCCAAATACCACTCCGTCAGCTTTCTTTCCAGTGCCTCCCGCTCTTTTTGAACAACCTGGTTCTTTACCTGTGCCTGCATGCTGGCTCCAGGCGCAGCCGCCATACTCAGCGCCATACCGCAGGGTACAGCCGCCTTTCCGCCGTTTCCAGAGCGATGTTCCACTTTTCCTTTTTTAAACGTCAAATTTACCGTCAGCGCATTCCCGTCTTCTTTATAAGACAAAGAACCGTAAGAGGAACGCCGGTCCGCCTCCAGCATAGCTGATTTTCCATTATGCGTAAAGGCAATTATTATTTTGTCAAAACTTTTTTCATTCGGCAAATTTCTCTCCCGATTCTCAAACAATAAAATCTTATTGCCCGCCGTAACAAAACGCATCATCCGGCCGTACAGATACGAATAGTACACTTTTTCACCGTGCGGCCCTTGCGCCAATACGGGCCGGCCGATAGCGTCCCGCTCCACAATATGCTCGGCAAACGGTTCAAACAGCGAAATTCCCTTTCCCCAGGCCATTGTCAATTCTCTTTCTTGCATGCGGTCTGCCCGGTATTCCCGCAGATACCACACATTACCATTCGCGCCCGGCCACATCATATATGGTCCGTTGCCTAGCGCCATACCCCCGATATAATACGTTTTTGAACGTCGACACAGGCTGCGCCAGCCTACCCGCCCGCCGCGGCGTTTTCTGAGCGTTAGGTCAATCAGATTAATCATACCGTCCGCATCATCACTCGTTAACTCCGCGGTCCTGTTCATAATTGTGTATGTCGCGTTATCTCCATGATAAATAGGATGAGTATTTAAACGCGCCTGGGCATATTGGTCGCTGAAGCCCAGCGAATGACCGATTTCGTGCAGTAAACTCCGAAATAAATTTTTCCCGGAGGAAATTCCAAACGGATTTAAAAAGGACCGGGTTCCGCGCGGATTTTTCG
>JAUNWB010000223.1 GCA_030540535.1 Elusimicrobiales bacterium | reverse complement strand
CGAGCCGTCCATTGAAAAAATTTACCGGATTAAAGAACGCCCGGCGGGCAGCCCGCTGCAGATTTTAACGGGCACCCTTGCCCAGGCGCGCGAGGTGGCGGTATTTTCCGAGGCGGCCGAAAAGCTGGCCGCCGCCTATTGGCCCGGCGCGCTGACGGCCATTTTACCGCCCGCCGAAAAGGGCAGAGCGCTGACGCGCGGTTTTGCGGGGCTGGGCCTGCGCGTGCCCGGAAACGCGTTTCTTGTCAGCCTGCTGGCTCGGATGAAAGCGCCCCTGGCGTGCACCAGCGCCAACCTGCACGGCCAGCCCGTGCTGACGGACGAGCGGACCATTTTGGAAACGTTTGACGGAAAGGTGGATTTTATTTTTCTGGGCGGAACTTTAAGCCCGACGGCTTCCAGCGTGGTGGATTTAACGGCGGAGCCGCTTTTACTGCGCGAGGGCGGCGTGCCCCGCGCAGAGCTTGAAAAAACGCTTGGCTTTCGCCTGGGCGTAAAGTAGGGGAGGAAACGGATTATGACCCTGTGGCAAATTTTAGTTTCGTATTCGCTGTTGGTGGCGGCGTCGCTGTCGCTGGTTACGTATTGGATTACAAAAAAGTTTGTGCTTAAAAAAATGAAACGCACGATTATGAAGGCGGAGCACAATTACCAGCAGCAAATCGCCACGCTGCAAATGCAGCTTTCGGGCAAAGTGAATGTGCTGGAAGGCATGGTGGAAAAACTGCGCCTGTCCAACCAGGAGCTCAACCGGTTAAACGAAATCCGCTCCAAATTTATGTCCATTGTGGCGCACGACCTGCGCCAGCCGCTTTCGTCCATTCAGGGCTTTACGTCCGTTTTGATGATGGATAACCCGCCGGGCGGCGGCAGTAATGACCAGATTGCGTTAAACAACATTTTAAAAGCCACCGACAATATGAACATGCTGATGGCGGATTTGATGGATATTTCGATGATTGAATCCGGCCGCTTTAAAGTGGAAGGCGAACCGTTTAACTTTAACGCGCTCGTCAGCGACGTGGTGACGCTCCAGTCCGTCAACGCGCAAAAGAAAGGAATATTCCTGCAGAAAACTTCGTACCCGCTGGAAATTACGGTGGAGGCGGACCGCTTCCGTATTTCTCAGGTGCTTAGCAACTTAATCGGCAACGCCATCAAGTTCGCCCCGCAAGGCGGCCGGGTGGAAACGCGTTTTTACGTGGAAGACGGCTGGGTGGTGTGCAACGTGTCCGATAACGGGCCGGGAATTTTACATTCGGAAAAGAGCAAAATTTTCGATAAATTCCACCAGTCCGACAACGACCGCAACCTTAAAAAACAGGGTTGGGGGCTCGGTTTATCCATCGCGCAGGAAATCGTCAACGCGCATGGGGGAGAAATCGGCGTGGAGAGCGCGGGGCTCGGGCAGGGAGCCACTTTTTGGTTTAAAATCCCGCAGGTGGCCTTAAAACCCAAAGACGCCAAGGCGGATACCTTGCGAAAATAACCGTTTGTTTTACTGATTCCACCCCGTCCCAGCGGCGGGGTTTTTTATTGCGGTTTTGTTTAGAAAATTTGTGTTTCCGACAATGAAACTCCCCGGGCTTACGCCCAGGGTTTCTTTTGTTCCAAAATCTCAGCTTCGCTTGATTTTGCCCGCCGCCAACAGATAAAAAGAAAACTCTGTTTTCTTTCGGCGGGATTTTCATTCATCCCCACGTTTACACATGGGGTATTCTGTTCGGTATCAATAAATAACCCCCGGCATAGCCGGGGGTATAGATACAATAAAAAACGCCCCGGACTCAAGACCGGGGCGTTTAGATTTTGCGGGCGTTTAGCGCTGCCAATTATATTTTTGTTTGTAGTGAAAATAATTTTTCATGGCGCGCAGGTATTCGATGTAACCGTAGGCTCCTTCGTTTAAGTTGGTGTTATACCATAAGTAACCGTCGAAGCCGAGTTTAAAGAGTTTCTCTTCGTCTTCTTCGCCGCGGTCAAACTTGCTGGAAGCGATGACGGGCATGCTGGTATCCAATTCGCGCAGTTCCGGCATCATGGCGATTCCGCCGTACGGAACAAGCAAGTCGGTAATTACCAAATCGTACTTAACGCCGTGGCGTACTTTATCCATAAATCCGTTACCGTCCGGGAACGTTTCGATGGTGGCGTTGTGGCCCAGATAGCCTTTTTGGGCCCAGGCTTGAAAATTGACCCGGGGCAGCATGTCGTCGTTAATTAACGCGATGCGCATATTCTGGGGCAGTTGGTCTAACAGGGCGGTGCGTTCCGCTTCGGCGGCTTCGGGCTTAATGGGCGGGTTGCGCATTTTTTCGCGCACGGCGGCGTAAGATTCCATTTCGTCCATTTCGTCCGGGTCTACCAGCAGCGTTTCCGAGCGCGGGAGCAGATAATCCGTCCCGTCCGGATTATACAGGTTAAATTCGCGGGTATCGAGTTTGCGTCTGTCCATCCGGTTTACTTCTTTGCCGGGGGAAGTGATTACGCCGGCCAAAAGCGGGTTGAATGCGGCAAACGTTTTCGTCCAAACTTCTTCCTGGCGCATTAAAAAGGGGTCGTCGTCCAACGCTACGCGCAGGTGGCGCAGGCTGTTAATAAGAGGGTAAACCTTTGCGTTGATTTCACCGATGCGAATCGGCTGCAGACGGGAACCTTCTCCGGGTAAGGAGGAATAGACGATATAGGGCATCGTTATCTCTTTAGCGGCCTGGATTTGTTTAAGCACGGCGGCGTATTGCTCTTGAAGAAGCTGAAACGTTTGGGGCGGAACCGAGTGTCTTAAATAAGACGCCAGGTGTTCGGGCGGTGTGGGGGAAACGTAAGCCAGGGTGGCGTGCAGTTCGCGCACTTCGCGCCATTTTATGCGTTCGGAAGCGGAAATATACGACGTCCCCGGGTTGGTATGGATATGGAGGCCGGGGCGGATGACTTTGTCGGACCCTAAAATCGTATTGGCCGAGGGCGTAATGGAGTGTCTGACCCCCTGCGGGTTAAGGCGCAAACCGCTTGCGTTGGTAAAATCCGTAGTGACCGGGGTGTATTTAAAAGAAGACGTCTTTACAGCCACTTCGGCGGCTTTCTTTGCCGCTTCCGGGTTGAAGACGCTCTTAATGATTTTGCCCTTCTGCGCCGCTGCGGACGTTGCCACAAGGCAGAGGGCTAAGCATAACGGC
>JAUNWB010000222.1 GCA_030540535.1 Elusimicrobiales bacterium | reverse complement strand
GGCCCGAAGATAATTTTCGTCAGAAAATTGACTGCTTTACGGTAGCGTTTCGAGGCAAATGATATCCGAGCGCAAAAAAGGCCCCAAACAAGCCTTTTTCTCTGTTAGCAAAAAACGCAGAAACGCAACTTTTTGATTCAGCTTTATTCAGCACATCCTATTTGTTTCTGCTTTTCAAAATTTACGACTTCGCTTGCCAAATTCATCAGTTCCTTGCGAGTTTCAACGAGTAATAATTTCTTAAAAATTTCCCTACAAGTGACGGATAGCCCAATGTTTGGGATAGAGGTTATTGGCGCGGTCGCCCAAGTTTTTTACAAAGCCGAGCGGGCGGCCTTGGTACGTCACCAGCACGAAACCGCGCGGCGTACCGCCGGGCAATACAAGCCCTTCCCTGTGCAAATAGCGCAAGGCATCCTCCAGGGAAAGTTCCGCCCGCGGGAAGTCTGCCTCTCGCATGGATAGAGAAAGGGCCTGCGCCGCAGACGGGATTTGTTCCCGTCCCTTGGTTTCCGGCTGGGGAAGGCCGTCAGAAAGTAAATGCAGAAACGGGTATTTTTTCACTTGCACACGCAAAGAGGACGGCAGCGTAGAAAATGCGTTTTTCCCCTCACGTTTGCGAAGAATTGCCATAAACAGGCCCTCACTCCGCGTCGTACCCGGAATAAAACGATACACGGGCTGATGCCAATCCGTCAGCAAACTGCCCGTAATCTGCCATTCCGGCAATACAGGCACAGACAAAATATCCGCACCCAGTTCCTCGGCAATCCAGCGAACGTTCTCCTCGTTTTCGTGCGTATTGAAGGTGCAGGTACTGTAAATAAGCAGTCCGCCGCCCTTGAGGCACGGCCAAATATCGCGCAAAATCTGCCGCTGACGCTCTGCGCAAAAACGCACATTCTGCGGACTCCACTCCTGGACGGCCGCAGGGTCACGCCGGAAAAGCCCCTCACCTGAACATGGCGCGTCCGCCAAAATAACATCAAATATGAGGTTTGTTCTGGCAAAGTCTTTGGGCGCATTATGCGTAACCAATACGCCCGGGTGACCTTGTTTTAAGATGTTTTCTAATAGGATATTGGCGCGGCGGCGGTCAATCTCGTTGCTAACGAGCATAGCTCCTTCCGGCAACGCGGCGCGCATAAGGGTGGATTTTCCCCCCGGCGCAGCGCATAAGTCCAGCGCGCTGACAGGCGACGTAACCACTTGCCGCAAGATATAGTCCAAAAATAACGATGCCGCCTCCTGCACATAATATACCCCGGCGTGAAAGAGCGGATCACCCGTAAAGTGCGGGCGCTCAGTGAGCCAAAAGCCCTGCCGGCACCACGGCACCGGCTCTGCCTGAGGGAAGATATTTCCGTCGGCCTTCCACGGATTTAACCGCACGCTTACGGGCGTTTCATGCAAAAACGATTGCACAAAGCGTTCCCAGCGCGCGGCGCCAAACAAGTTGGAGGTATATTTAGTAAATTCTTGCGGCAAAGTCATAAGATACTTTATTATATGAAATTACCGGTAACGCTGCAGACAGCAGAAACAGGTATGAGCGGGGAATAGTGTCTCCAGAAAAATCACCCCGCCAAAACTTTTCAGCCTTGGCGGGGGATAATTGTCAGACACTTACCCGATAATCGTCGGATTATCCGGCCGTGGAACAGAGCCAATTTCCTTCTGTTGGTCCGCCCCGTCACTTACCGTTTTATCCACAAAAGAGTTGATTGCCTGCTGCGGCGCGCGGGAGAAAACGTCGATATACCAACCAAAAGGCAATTTGCCCAGCAACGGGTGGTCCACGCCCGTTTTGGTTTCCCCATGAAACAGCAGCGGTTTCCCCTCCGCCAGCCCTATCAGCCCGATACCGGCCACGTCCCGAAGGGGCACCCTTTTGTCGCCGAGCCGCGTAAATTCACACGCCCAAATCTGCTGGCATTGAACTTTGCTTCCCGCCGGAGTTTTAGACAGCTGCCCGTCCAGCACCTTCTGCAGTTTAGCAAAAGAGATATAGCCGATTTGGGTACCATTCTGGCTTCGTTTTTTCGGCGTATCCCCGCCGGCGGACAGAAACCAATCGTTTTCCTCCGCGTCGTATTTCAACTCAAACATATTGCGAGAGATATGTTTATCATCATCGGCGCACACATTAATCGTCGCCGCTTGCATCCCGTCCGACTGTAATCGCCCGAAAGAAACCACACGCCAATGGTTTAAAGGGTATCGGCTTTCTATTCCGCAGATACAGCGTACGGAAAGGACGTAATCTTTATCCTCGGCAATCCGAGGAGTTGCAACTGGTTGATTTTTCATAACAGCACCTACCGATTTTCCCGCCAGCTTACAGGCGGTTTGAAAAAAATAAGTATTTAACGGAGAGGCAAACTGGCGGGCCATTTCTTCATAATACGCCAAACGGTCTTGGTTTTGCGTTTGAAGAAGTCCCTCTTTCGTATATATATGTTTGGGATAAACCTTCCTCTGCCAGTTCATTTTGCCCGTAAGTTGATTCTGCCGGTAACGCAGTGCATCTTCAAACCGTTTGACGGCATTTCGGCAATCTTTGCACATACAACAATGTGCATTAAACTTACCCATTTCCACGCGCCGCTTTTCCGTCCACGGAAATTGCGGCATACACGCGGCTAATGCTTTTAATTGTACAAGAACAATATACTCCGGCCGGCACGGCTTCAAATTCTGCGCCGGCTTAATCGTTTGATCCCGATAGGTCCACGCCTTTTCGCCTTCTTCGTTTAGTTCTTTGGTAATTGATATATATTTAAACGCTTTTTCCGCATTCTGCCACGCACCGTCGGCGTCAAAAAACGGTTTAAAACGCGCCAACAGCGTTTGCGCGTCGCGGGACGGACGGCTGGTAAACTGCGCCCGTTCATAACAGCGGGCATACAATTCCTGTTTTTTCTCCCAGCCGGAATAATCCAGTTCCTCGGCAAAAAAGGGTTGCAGTTCATTAAAGAACGCAGTAGCAGGCTCCCACGCCTCGCGCAAAAAACATTTTTTCATCTCATAACTTGGCCGGACATTATGTACTTTTTTGTCCTTTTCCTTTTCTTCCGCGGAGCGTTCTTTTCCATACAAATAGGAATTTAAATTAGCCGGATATTTTTTATTAAACTTTTCTTTTAAGGAGGGAGGCCAGTCCGATGGCGATTTAGTCGCCAGCGATTTGA
>JAUNWB010000221.1 GCA_030540535.1 Elusimicrobiales bacterium | reverse complement strand
TCCTCAAGGGCGGGGTTTTTTATGTAATCTTTTTTTGTTCTTGTCAAAAGAGCGTTGGCGGAGATACTAAGTAGAAAGGAGGGGGTATGAAAACACGTTTTATAAAATATGCCGGGCTGGCGATTGTGGGCGTAATTGCCTGCGGAGCCTTATTTTCCGGCGTGCAGGCGGAGGAATCCTCCTTCGAAACCCGGCGTGCCGCTATGCCCGTTAAACTGGCCGCACTGCGGACCCGGGCGGACGAAGCGGGCGGGAAAGACCTCAGTCTGGCGCTCTTGTTGGGCTCGCGCAGTAAAGACGCGCGTTTGGTGGGCAGTACGGTGCTGGTGTACCAGGAATATCCCAAAGAGCGCAAGCTGGCCGTTTTGCTGGCGGCCGCCGTGCGCTACAGCGAACGGTTGGAAGTGCTGCAGCGGGTGGAGGACCAAACATTAACCAACGCGCTTCTGCAGGCTCCGCCGGAAATGGAAGGCATAAACGGCATGTTCCAGGCGGTGGACGAGTTAAATGCGCTGCCCGCCGCGCAGTTTAAGAATGCGGTGGATTCGGCGCGTGCGTCGGTGCGCGGGCTGGAGTATACGCGCCAAGCGGTGCCGCAGGCGTTAAAGGCGCGAGGGCAGCAAACCTCGCAGGCGGACCGGGACTGAATTTCCCACATTCTTTTAAAACGGCTCCCATTCGTGGGGCCGTTTTTTGCGTGGAGAGAAAAAATCGCTTTGACTGACGAGCCAAAAAAACTACAATATTACAAACTCTGTTTAGGAAAATGTATGCTCAATTTAACCAAATCCGCCAAAGAAACCGTTTACATGAAAATTATCCGCGTGCTGCTGGCGACGTGTTTTCTCGTCGTGCCGCTCGTGTTTTTTACCGATTTGACGGCCAACCCGTTTTTTGCGCAAAACGTGCTGCTCTACGTCCTCATGGCATTAATCAGCGGTACGCTGGCATTCAAATTTTTGCGTTCCAAAGATATCGATTTTACCAAAACGTTTTTCGATTTGGCTTTTTTTGTGTATGTAATTGCGCTGGCGGTGGGGTGGCTGTCAGCCGTTTCTTCGGCCCCGCAGGCCATGCGCCAAACCATGTTTTACGGACTTCTTAATTACGGCACGCTTCTTTTGATTGTGGCGTTCGGCGCGTATGTGATGAGCAAAAACGTGGTTTTTTCGGGCACGATTGAAAGCAAAACCAACTATATTCTGCTGTTTTTGGCCTGGGGCGGTTTGTGGTATTTTCTGCCGCATTTAAAAACGCATTTTTCCACGGACGGGCTTTTTGCCCACATGTTTGATTGGTATGCCCTTTTCTTGTGGATTTTGGGAATTTGGCTGGGCGTGCGCGTACTTAAAAAACTGACGCAGGAAAACATCCTGGTGCTGATGTTTGTGGCCGTATTTTTGGCGTGCTGTTACGGGGTTCTCCAGGCGCTGGGGCTTGAATTTTTATGGCCGTTTGAAATCAACCAGTTTGCTTCCAAAGCGTTTTCCACGTTCGGAAACCCGAACTTTTTATCCTCCGCCGTAGTGATGCTTTTGCCGTCGCTTCTCGTGTATTATATGCGTACGGACAGCAAGAAAGATTTTTGCGTGTACGGCTTGTTGGTACTCGTCTATATTTTATTCCTGTCGTTCGGGTTGGCGCGCTCGTGCTGGTTTGGGGCGCTGTGCGGACTGTTTATGATGTGGATGTTCGGCACTCTTCGCGCGCTGATTTGGAAGCGTAAAGGACGCGTGTTTTTGCTGGCGGTGCTGGCTGTAGGAGTTGGCTGGGGCAGCGTGTACTGGGACGCGGACGACGCTCCCAGCCCCGTCGCCAAACGCGCGGCGGAACTGGCGCAGGTAACTCCTTCCAATTTTACGCTGAAAGTAAACCGCAACGACATTTTTCAATCGCTCCACCAGCGTTTGTTTATGTGGGACGTTTCCAAAGAAATCTTTTTGGCTCGCCCCGTCCTGGGCAGCGGCTTGGGAAACTTCCAGATGTCCTTTATGCAGCACCAGCCCAGCACGCTCCTGCGCTATCCCGATTTACGCGATTTAAAAACCATCACGCCCGCCCCGCATAACGAGCTGTTTTTCCAACTGGCGCAGGGGGGGATTGTCGGCCTGGGGCTGTTCCTGTTTATGTTTATGGTGCTTTTTTTGGAAGTGCGCGATTTTGCCGCCCATAAAAAAGAGGGCGATAAAAAACAGCTTTTGCAGGCGTTGTTCTGCGGTATTTTGGGCATGCTGGCCGACAACATGCTGAACATTTCACTGCATGCCGTGGTGCCTGCGTTCATTTTTTGGTGGATTGTGGGCGCGGAGGTCAGCGGCGTGGGTAAAGAAGAACGCCGCGTGCTGATTACGGCCAACCCCGTCACCAAAACGGTGGCGCTGATTACCCTGGGCCTCAGCGTGGCCGTGATTGCCTGGCAGGGCCTGTGGCTGGCGAGTGAGTACCGCTCGTTTGCGGGGCAGAAAAACGTCGCCGCAAAAGATTACGAATCGGCCGAAAAGAATCTTTCCGCCGCGCTGTCTTTGTATCCCGCCAATACGGAAGCGGGTTTTAGGCTGGGCAACGTGCTTTTGGCGCAGAATAAATATAAAGAAGCCTTGGCCGCGTTCGAAAAAACCATGTCCGCTGCCGCGTATTACGAAGAAGTTTACTTCCACGCCGCGCTGGCCGCCCTGGGTGCAAACGACAATAAAAAAGCCGTGCATTATTTGATGGATAACCTGCATTTGAATCCGTACAATTTGTCCGCGTACGGTATGCTTTCCCAGCTGCTCTACGAAGACCCTATTTACGCCGATAAATCCGCCCTGGAACTGGTGGAACGCGGGCTGACGCTCTTCCCGTACGAAACGGGTTTATGGCGCCTGGCGGGGGAAATCTACCGCAAATTGGGCGAAACGGAATACGCCAAAAACATTTACAAACGCGGGCTGACCGTCGATACGCTGGATAAAGAACTGCTGGGCCGCTTAGAAGCGCTGTATGCGCCCGGCGAAGACAAACCCGCCGTTTTGGAGCAGGCTGCCCGTCTGCAGAAATATCAGGAAAAGGCGGAGCGTTTTAATAAAATGTCGCCTTATTACCAACAGCGTCTGCGTTCGAATATCGAGGCGTACATCCGCGATTATCCGGACGACACCAATGGCTCCATTTTGCTTGCGCGCGTGCTGTCTTTGGCGGGCAACGGCATTAAAGCCAAAGAAG
>JAUNWB010000220.1 GCA_030540535.1 Elusimicrobiales bacterium | reverse complement strand
CGAGAAACGGGAAAGAACAGGTTTTATGAAGTGAAGTGCGGAAAAGAGTATATGGAAGATGCGCGGTACGGCCTGCTGAAAAAAGACGGGACGTTGTTGTTGTCGCCCGAATATCTGCGGATAAACTTTTGCCGCGATGGCAAGCATATTATTTGCGAAGATGAAAAGGGCTGTTCTTTTATAAGGGTTGACCGCGTATAATGCGTGTTTTGAGTATCATTCCTTAAAGCTCAGCGGAAACGGACGAAAAATTCGTCCGTTTCCTTATATGCGCGTCGGCGTCGGCGGTTATTCCGCTTCCCTGACATACCATTCCAAAATACCGTCGTGGGCGTGATATTCTTTGCACACGGCAAAATAAGAATAGCTTTTGGCGTAAGAAACCACTTTTATTAGCGTTAAGTCGCGGTAATCGCCCTGCGCCGTTTCTTCCGTATCGGACGTATCGGAAAGGAAGTTAAATTCGGCGGCAAACTTTTCCAAATTTCCTAATTGCTGAAAGGGACGCAGCGGATGGGGGCTGTTGATTACGTCCGCTTCCGTTTCCACAAATACAATGACCGCGCTGTTCGTTTTTTGAGCCAATTCTTGGACAAAATCCGGCTCGGAAAGTAATTCTTGATAACTTATGCAAACCAGTAACATATCGTAAGGAGCGGCCTTTTCGAAGTAATTTTTTACGGCCACTATGTGCGGAAATTCCAACGAGGAGCGTTTCAGCCAATTTAAATCCGCCGCGGCAAGTTTGTTTAACCCTTCCGCCGCTTCCTTTCGGCGGTTTAAAATAATATCCATTAAAATGGACGAATTTGCGGGTTTGGCTTCTTCCAAAAGCAGTTGTATGTCTTCGTATGCGGTGTACCCCGCATCCTGTATCAAAACACGCAGACGGTTTTGGACGGCTTGCTTTAACAGGTGTTTGCGTACGGTTTTCATCGCCTCTCCTTCGGGCGAGCCGAAGAAGAAATAGACGTTTTTTCGGGCGAATCCGCCCTCCTTTTCCGGCGAGGGGAACGGCTGCAAATAAGGTACAGACAAAACCTCTTTTTGCGTATCCCGTTCATACATATTGGTTTGAATTTGGGTGGTGTAGTCTTTGATGGTAATCATAGTTTTTCTCCTTTTTTAAGTATACTTAATGGATAAAACCTAGGGCAACCTGACATCTTTCCAAAAACTTAAAATGCCACGCTTACGGACGCTTCCAATGATTTTACGGCCCCGAAAGACGCTTTTACGTCGGCGGATACTCCCCATTTTTCTCCGTCCATTTGTATGCCGGCTCCCGCTTGGGGAAATGCGTTCGTTTCAAAAACGGGCAGCTGTTGGTCCGCAGCGTAAAAAGCCTTTTGGGAAGAAAACCGTTTCACGTAACTGCCGTCCAAATAAGCGCTCCAGGTTTCTCCGTAGAGTTTAACGAGTCTTGCGCCGCCCTGCACTTGATGCAGTAAAAAATTCTGGCCGGTCAAGCGTGCGGAGCCGTTAAACGCGTCTTTGCCTTTGCCGACGTAGCCGCCCGAATAGGCCGCGTAAGGCTGTAAAAACAACTCCGCGGCGGATAAATCGGCGTTAAACCCCGCCACTGCCCGCGCACCGGCGGTCAGTGCGTCGTCTTTCAAGCCGCTTGTGCGGCGGAGCGTTCCGGCTTGGGCGGTCAACCCGAAGAAAAAACGGTAGGAGGAGAAAAACACATCTCCGCCGAGCTGGTAGTGCGTTTGTTTGAGCGTGCCAGCGTCATAATCAAGGCTGTCCTGCTGGGCAGAAACATACCACCCGCCGGAGGCAAGCGTTTCGTCAAACCATTCCCAATCGTTGGAAAACCAACCGAGGACTAACCCCTGCGCTTTGTTTTTGGCGGACGCATCGTTAGTGAAGTCGGTTTGGGTGTTTTGATAATATGGGCGCACATAAAACCGCGCGTGCGGATCGTCGTAACGGAGAGCTTCGTGCAGTCTGAGGTCGCCGCGCTTTTCAAGCATACGGTGGATTCCGTCCGCCGCCGCGTATGCGGAAAGCGGCTGAACGGTGGCCGCCGCCGCAAAGGCTTTGGCGGATTGTATGCCTTTGGAAAGCAGTAGTTTTTTAGGGGTAAAGGTAATGTCGCCTTGCTGTGCGTTGTAATCCACTTGATACGCAAACACGTCGTCCTGCGTTTCGCGTACCGTCTGTACGGCGGTTTTGCCCGCGCCGGTCATAAAAGCAAGCGTGGTTGGGGTGTCCGATTCGGACGACAAAAAGTTAAACCCGCCGACTTGCACCGCGCCGCCGCCGTTGACGGTTTGAATGGAAAGCGAATCCATTTTGCCGCCTTTCATATCCACGTCCGGCCGGAGGGTTATGGAAGCGTTTAGCGTTACTTCGCCGAGGGAAAGGAGCGACGTTTGTCCGTCGGAAATGAGCAGGTTTCCGCCGTTAAACGTCAAGGCGGAGTCTGTCCAGTCCCAAGCCGGATTTAAATAGACCGTCCCTGCGGCCAAGTCGGCCGACAGCCCGTCCGTTCTATGGTTGAAAAATACGAGGCCGTTTCCTTCTGTGCGTACTTTGGTTGACGGGGCGAGGGCGTCATCAAAAATAATACTGCCTGTTTGGGTGGGCTGTAAATAAAGCCGTGCGGCCGCGTCCGCCAAGTAGACGGCTCCGCCCGGATTGCCGCTGAACGTAATGTTCCCGTTTTCTGCGTGCAGCGTCAGATTCTTGCCCGCATAAATGGCTCCGCCCTGAGCGGCTGTATTGCCGGAGAAGGTAATATTGCCGCCCGATAATACAAAATCATTTTCGGCAAAAATCGCGCCGCCTTGATTGGCCTCATTACTTGAAAACGAAATATTATTGCCGCTTAACGTAAATTTGTTGGTCGTATACAGGGCGCCGCCGGACGCGGCTCTGTTGCCGCTGAAAGAAGCGTCCTGCAGGCGCTGTTTGTCCAAAGCGAGGTACAGCGCGCCGCCTCTGTTTTCGGCGGTGTTATTGGTAAAACTTACCTGTGTGAACGGTCCCCAGCTTTTGGAGTCTGTCATCCACGTGTAAATCCCCGCGCCGTTGGTCGCGTGATTGTTGCTGAAGGTAACGCGGGTCATCGTCAGCCCGTTGCCGTTGTAAGGACTGATTACAATGCCGCCATTTGTATTGCCGGAAAATTCGGCGTCCGTCAGGCTGACGTTTCCTTCTATCACGTACACACCCGTTTTGTTGCGCAGAAAGGAAAC
>JAUNWB010000219.1 GCA_030540535.1 Elusimicrobiales bacterium | reverse complement strand
CCCGCCTGGATATCGACGGTCGGCTGCCGTTCTCCAAAGCCAAACGGATTTTTGAATACGTTTGCCGCGGGCTTCATTACGCGCATTCTCAGGATATTATCCACTGTGATTTAAAACCCGGCAATATTATGATTTACGGCGACGACAAAGCCAAAGTGATGGATTTCGGCGTAGCCAAAAAATCCGTCGACCACGAAACCGGCGCGCGCACGGTGGCGGGTACGCCCGCGTATATGGCGCCCGAACAGCAAAAAGGGTTTATGCGCAAACAGTCGGACGTATATTCGCTGGCGCTGTGCCTGTATGAAGCGCTTGTCGGTCAGGTGCCGTGGACGGTGAAAGGTTTTGACATCGCCAAAAAGAAAATTGTTCCCGCTTCCAAACTGGCGCCGCACATTCCGCCGGCGGTGGACGGACTTTTGGAAGACGCATTAAAAGAAGACCCGAAAGAACGCATCCAAAGCATTGACGAGTTTTGGAGCCGTTTGGAGGCCATCGACCCGCTGGAAGAGGAACTGGAAGAAACCCATTATTAAGTTATTTTTAATACATGAATTTAAGAGAGAAGATTTTTCTTCTCTCTTTTTTTGTCTATAAAAAATCCGGCTATGCCGGGGGATATTTATTGCCGTTTTTGTCGTCATTCTGAACTTGTTTCAGAATCCAATAAGATGAGGATTTTCTTTATAAACGACCTGAATCCCGGAGCTGGCGGCGCGCAGCGTTCCGGGATGACGGCAAGGACTCTCCATGTCTGTTCTCTTTTGCCTTCTTGGTTCGTAATTTTGCAACAGGTCTTAAACAGGGGGGCCTAAACTAATCAGAAGAACGCGGGGCCTTGCCGGACGGGCGACAGGGGAGCCCAGCCTCTGGACCAGACAGACAGATACCCCCTTGAGTTGTTCCCTTCTAATCGATAAGTACCGTCTATTGCTAAACCCTGGTCAAGGCCAGCGTGCCTGCCCCCGGCAAGGGGGCCTTGACACGTTTTTTTTTTTGATAAATTGGTTAAATCACTCAGGTAAAGCAAAAGATGTTTTGCGTGTAAAAACCGAATATCAGTTGGTTTAGACCACTTTCTTCCCGTTCCTGCTCCTCGCACTCTGGTTTAGGCTTTTTGCTCGGCCGGGTAATATATAGTAAGAGGAGAAATAAATGAAACTTATTCAAAAATCGGCCCTTCTGTTGACGGGTCTTTTTTGCTTGTTGTTTGCGGTTAATGCTTCCGCCGAAGTATTGCCGTATGTGTCTTTAAAAGCGTCTGACACCAAAGTTAAAACGGACGACTTCAGCTACGATTCCGCCATGGGCGCCAAATGGGCGGTTGGCGCTTCGGTATGGGAAAACAAAATCGGCTCGCTCCGCACGGAGCTGGAATACGGCTCCACTTCCGCCAGCTACTATTTTTTCAGCGGCAAAGACCAGGGCAACGCGCACGATAACGAAGACCGCTCCAGCCAGCTGGAAACCGATACCTTCCTGCTTAACCTGTATTTTGACGTTCACACCGGCACCATTTTTACCCCTTACATCGGTGCGGGTATCGGCGTGACGAACGCGTCGATGGATTACAACTTCAAAAGCGGCCGCTACTCCATCCCGGAATCCCGCTTTGCCGATTGGAAAATGAGCTGGAACGTCGGTGCGGGCGTGGGTGTGGCGCTGACCAAAAACTTAACGCTTGATTTCGGCTATCGCTACAGCGATTTGGGTCATTTCGGCGGTTTTGCCGGGCTGTATAAAGACGACTACCAGGCCGGTTCTACCTGGAGAGTGGACGAAGACCACCGCGATTACGATTTAACTTCCCACGAGGTGACGGTCGGCGTACGCTATACCTTCTAATCGTAGGGGTTTGTAAAGGAACAGCGCTCCGGTTTTTGGGCCGGGGCGTTTTGCATGTAAACGAAAACGGGAAGAATCGCTCGATATTTAGTAAAATTTTGCGTTGTCTTATTTTTTATAAAGAGGATACTTATGCAGGCAGTAACGGAAATTATCGTTCGGATAAACGCTTTTTTGTGGGGTGCGCCAATGCTCGCGCTGATTGCGGGCGCGGGGGTGTATTTTACGTGGAAATTAAAGTTTATCCAGCATCATTTGTTCCGTGCCATTAAGCTGTCCGTCAAACAGAGCCGCGCGGCGGGTTCCGTCAGCAGTTTCGGCGCGCTGGTGCTGGCGTTGGCCGCTATGGTGGGTACCGGCAATATCGTGGGCGTGGCGGCGGCCGTTTCCACGGGCGGGCCGGGGGCTCTTTTTTGGATGATGCTTTCGGCCGTGTTTGCCATGTCCGTAAAATATGCCGAGGCCGTGCTGTCCGTCAAATACCGCGAAAAAACCGCCGCGGGAGAATACGTCGGCGGTCCGATGTTCGTATTGAAAAACGGGCTTAATATGCCCAAATGGGCCGTGGTTTTTGCGGCGGCTACCGCGCTGATGGGGTTTGGCGACGCGCTTATCCAAACCAATTCGCTGGCGGCGATATACGGCTCCGTATTCCATATCCCTGCCGGATGGACGACGGGTGTGCTTGTGCTGCTGACGGCCGCGGTAATTTTGGGCGGCGTTAAAAAAATCGCCGCCGTGTGTAAATGGCTGGTGCCGTTTATGGCGGTGCTGTATATTTTATTGTGCCTGGCTGTTATTTTAATGAACCTTCCCAAACTGCCCTGGGCGGTGATGTGCATTTTCAAAAGCGCGTTTACGGGTACCGCCGCTCTAGGCGGCGCGGTGGGGGTAACGGTGAAAGAAGCGGTGCGCTACGGCGTTTCGCGCGGGGTGCTTTCTAACGAGGCGGGCAGCGGCTCGGGCGCCATCGCCGCGGCGGCGGCCCAAACACCCAATCCCGTCCGCCAGGGGCTGGTGTCGGCCACTACGGTGTTTTGGGATACGCTCGTTATTTGCTTTTTGTCCGGCGTGGCCGTGGTGATAGCGGGGGACTGGCAGGGCGGTGCGTTGTTTGGGGCGGAACTTGCCCAACATGCGTTTTCTTCTTTGCCGGGCGGCCATATATTTTTGTTGCTGTCGCTGACGCTGTTTGCGTTCAGCACGCTGGTGGGCTGGAGTTATTACACGGCGGAAGCGGTGCGCTTTTTTGTGCGCGGGCGCGTGGAAAAACCCGTTTATATCGTGTGGCTGGCGGTGATGTGCGCCGGTGGATTTTTAAGTCCCAAACTGGTGTGGGAGTTGGCCGATACGGCCATCGCCGTGATGTGCATACCGAATTTGCTTTCGTTATGGCTGCTGCGGGGTGTAG
>JAUNWB010000218.1 GCA_030540535.1 Elusimicrobiales bacterium | reverse complement strand
TTTCAAAACCGTCCAGTTCAATAAGCAGCTGGTTTAAGGTTTGTTCGCGTTCGTCATGCCCGCCGCCGATACCGGCAAAACGGCGTCTGCCGACGGCGTCCAATTCGTCGATAAAAATAATGGCGGGAGAATTCTTTTTGGCCTGGTCGAACAAATCGCGCACGCGCGCCGCGCCCACACCCACGAACATTTCCACAAATTCGGAGGCGGACGCCGAGAAAAACGCCACGCCGGCTTCGCCCGCAACGGCTTTGGCCAAGAGCGTTTTACCCGTACCGGGCGCGCCGTACAAAAGCACGCCTTTGGGCAGCTTGCCGCCGAGTTTTTGGAATTTTTTGGGGTTTTTCAAAAATTTGATAACGTCCTGCAGTTCTTCTTTGGCTTCTTCGCAGCCGGCCACGTCTTTAAACGTAACGGTGTTTTTGGACGGGTCCTGCATTTTGGCTTTGGAACGGGCGAAGTTCATCGCGCTTTTGCCGTCGCTGCGCTGCGGGCGCAAAAAGATAAACCACCACAACCCGATGAGAAGCACAATCCATAGGATATTAAACAGGATGTTCCCAATCCAGCTTTTATCCTGCTGGGCTTTGTAGGCGATCTTGGACGCGGAAAGCTCCTGCACCAAAGAAGGGTCCTCCATGCGCACGGTTTTAAACGGCGCAAATTGACCCTGGTCGTTTTTGTACATACCGGAAATTACGCCCGGCGCGACCGTCAAATCCGACACTTCCGCCGCAGCCACTTTCTGTTTGAAAGCGGAATAATCCAGCACGGTCTCTTTGGCTCCCGGTTTGTTAAAAAGGAACACGGCCGCCGCAAAGACGAGAAGCCATGCGGCGATTTGGCCGAAAGAAATAATCCTGCGGTTGTTCGGACGATTGTTCTTCATTATTTTCTAAATACTCCAATATAAGGCAGGTTGCGGTAGAGTTCGTTATAGTCGAGCCCGTAACCGATGACAAATTCGTTTTCCACCGTAAAGCCCACGTATTTGGGGTGGACTTCGGCTTTGCGGTTGCAGGGCTTATCGAGTAAGCAGCAAATTTCGATGCTGGCCGCGCCGCGGTTTCTTAAATTGCCCAGAAGATACTCAAGCGTAAGGCCCGTATCCACAATATCTTCCACCACTACAACGTGACGGCCTTTGATGCTTTCGCGCAAATCGAGCATGGTGCGCACCTGGCCGGTGCTGGACGTGCCGCCCGCATAAGAAGACAGGCACATAAAATCCATATTGCAGTCCACGCTGATGTTTTTCATAAGGTCGGAATAAAACAAAATACACCCGCGCAAGATACCGACAAACAAGGGTTGTTTGCCGCGGTAATCGGCGGAGATTTGGCGGCCCAGTTCGGCCACTCTTTTAGCGAGTTGTTCTTCAGAAAATAATACGCGTTCCAAAACGGGATTTTCAGGCATAAGCCCTCCAGTAGAGAATATATATAATAGGATAGCTTATTTTAGGTGGAAATGGAAGCCGGACATACCACGTCAAAACGTAAAAAGCCCCGGCATAAACCGGGGCTTTTGAAAAGCAGTAAACTACCGTACCCCGAATTTGGATACGATAAAATCAATATCCTTATCTCCGCGGCCAGACAAATTAACCAGCACCGTTTCTTCCGGCGGCAGTTTTTTTGCCAGCCTTACGCCGTACGCCACCGCGTGCGCGCTTTCCAGGGCGGGGATAATGCCGTCCGTCTTGCACAGCGTATAAAAAGCGTCCAAGGCTTCCGCGTCGCCCACCGTATCGTACGTCACCCGGCCGATACTTTTTAGATAGGCGTGTTCCGGCCCCACGCCGGGATAATCAAGTCCGCTCGCCACCGAATACACGGGTGCCGGGCCGCCGGACGCATCCTGTAACAAAATAGATTTAAACCCGTGCAGAATACCCGGCGTGCCGTACGAAAGCGACGCCGCGTGATTTCCCGGCTCTCCACCCCGGCCCAGCGGTTCCACGCCGTACAATTTAACGGAAGCATCCTCCAAAAAGCCCGAAAAAATCCCCATCGCGTTACTGCCGCCGCCCACGCAGGCTACCACATGGTTGGGTAAGGCCCCCGTCATTTCCAGCATTTGGCCGCGCGCTTCCGCGCCAATCACGCTTTGGAAATTCCGCACCAGGGTGGGAAACGGATGCGGCCCCACCACGGAACCGATGCAATAAAGGGCCGTTTCGTATTCTTTGGAATACGTTTCGAACGCGCTGTCCACCGCTTCTTTTAACGACTGCTGGCCAAACGTCACCGGCACGATTTTCGCCCCTAAAAGACGCATACGCGTTACGTTGGGTTTTTCTTTTTCCACATCCACCGCGCCCATGTGGATTTCGCACTCTAAACCAAAATACGCCGCCGCCGTGGCAAGCGCCACGCCGTGCTGCCCGGCACCCGTTTCGGCAAGCAGCTTCTTTTTGCCCATTTTGACGGCTAAGAGCGCCTCGCCGATACAATGGTTAATTTTATGCGCGCCGGTGTGGTTTAAATCTTCGCGTTTTAAATAAATTTGCGCGCCGCCCGTTTGGGCAGTCAGCCCCTTGGCAAACGTAACGGGCGTAGGGCGGCCCTGGTAGTGTTTGCGAATGTAGGAAAGCTCCCGCAAAAACGCCGGGTCCGCCTTCAAACGGCGGTACGCCTCCGCCACGCGGCGCATCTCCGCCGCTAAATTTTCCGGCAAAAAACAGCCGCCGAACGGGCCGAAATATCCTTCTTGGTTGGTATTCATATAAAATCCTCTTTAACTTATATAGTAAATGCGCGGCAGGCGCGCGAAAGAAAAAACGACAAAACAATATAGGGGTATAAAAAGAGTATGCGGCGGCTAGCGCCACCACAAGAAGGAGGTGCAAAAGGAAGAAGAAACAATACGGCTAACCTTGCTTTGCATAAATATATTATACCACTTTGTGAAGCGAGCCCGCTGCCAAAAGGTCCTATTTTTTCCTGGGCCAAAAGACCCAGGTTTTTCCGGTCCGTCCCTTATATAATAAAAAAAGCCTTATTCAAGGAGATAAAAGATGAAATTTTTATCATTCGTTTTAGCCCTTTTGTTAAGCGCCGCTCCCGTATTCGCCCATCCCCGGCGAACTGTAAACCTTCCGGCAAACGCCGTCCGCCGCACTATTCTGCAAGAGCGTATTCAAGCTCCCCAAAAAGTCACGGCCCGGGAACAAGCGCTGCAGCAACTGGCCGCACGCCAGGACCCTAAAAACTGGAAACGTATCTCCTGGAAAGAATATAAAAAAGCCAATGAAAACGCCAAGAAAAGAGAAGGGG
>JAUNWB010000217.1:782-3286 GCA_030540535.1 Elusimicrobiales bacterium | reverse complement strand
TCTAACCGGCTGCTGGTGCAGTATGGTACGGCCACCGTAGCGGCAATGGGGGCAGCGGGGAAGGCTACCATGGTCATTTCCATGATCCAAATGGGCATCTGCCTGGGGGTGCAGCCGCTGTTGGCCTATTGCTATGGCGAGCGCAATCTGTCCCGTATTCGGGAAATACTGATCAAATTATCTGCTTTGACCATTGCGATCGGACTGAGTGTTACGCTGCTTTGCTTATGCAAGGGCAGGGAAGTGGTTGCCTTGTTTTTAGATGATCCGAAGGCATTGAGCCTGGGACAGGATATGATCCGGTTACTGGTTCTCTCCGGGCCGTTCCTGGGGCTGTATTACATCGGCTCCGGTTTTCTCCAGGCCGCTGGGAACGCAGTGCAGGCAACGCTGGTATCCATGCTTCGCCAGGGGATCTTCCTGATCCCCCTGCTTTACGGAATGAACGCGCTGCTGGGCATGACCGGGAACATCGCCGCCCACATTCTTTCGGACATCGCCGCCGCAGCCGTTGCGACCATTTTGGCACTGGCGCAATACCGAAAGCTGAAAAAAGAACCGGCGGCATGACGCCGCCGGCCTTGAGGTTCCAATTTGTAAGAATCGCTTATTCTGCTGTCCTTGCGGCCTCGCGCAGTTCGTTGTTCTTTTGCTGAACCTCGACCATTTTCTCCTTGGTCAGAGGATACCACTTCATGGCAAGGATGGTGCACAGCCAACCCAGAATGGGAAGCCCCAGGGTCATAATAATGACGAAAGGAATCGTCGCGCTGGTAGCGGCATCTGTGGGCTGGGGCATGACAGAGACATAACCGACAGCTGAAAGCGCAAGTCCTGCGACAGTGGTAGCAAGGCTGGAAACCAGCTTGTCCACAAAGCTGTAACAGGCGGCAACGGTGCCGGGAAGGAAGTTGCCGCTGCGGCTGGCTTCATAGTCCGCCACATCCGCTAACATTGCCTGGGTGCAGGCAGATATGCCATTCTGACCCAATTGCCGCAGGATAGTCACTGCCAGGAATAGAACGGTGGGAACAATGGACTTGAATACATTGTTCAGCGGTACTACTGCATAGACCACAGCGCCGAGAGCGGCAAATGCGATTGCAAACCAGGTCCAATAGGTCAAAGCGTACTTGTTGCCCTTCCTGGAAGCCATTCTGGTTGCGAGAACCGCGCCAACCAGGGACAGGGGCAGGGTCAGCGCAGACATGATAGCGCTCAAGCTCATGTTGCCGATGAGTACACCAAACAGCAAAGTGGTGAAAGCGGTGTTGCTTGCAGTGGTCAGGGCAAGCTTGTCGGAAGATGCAGCAATGATAAACATTTGCAGGGCGCGGTTGTCCTTGAGCAGTGCCCAGCAGTCTTTCAGACCGATGGGCTTCTCCCGCTTGGCGCCCACCTCGAAGTTTTCAGGCTTATCATAGGGAGCAATCGCCAGATTGGACAGCACAAGCAGAATGGCACTGATCACAATGATCCCTAGGCAGGTAGCTTGCAACATGGGAATAGAATATTCGTTGCCAAATAGAGGCAGAACGGCAGACATAATGACCATATTGCCGCCCATCATAATAATCATTGTATACAGGGTGTTCCAGCGAGCCAGCAGGGGACGCTGCTTGGGATCGGTGGTAATGATGGGATAGCCGGTATTCGTAGCTACGCCGAAAATGGTGTAGCCAAGAATGTAGAGCATGTATAGAACGGTAAACACCACGGCACCATGACCAATGCCCACAAAGAACATCAGGAAGCATGCCAGGGACATGACACCCCAGCCGATCCACTGGAGAATGCGAACCTTGCCATGCTTGGTGTTGACGCGGTCTGTGATGAAAGCGCAGATGGGATCGGTGATGCCGTCAAAGATACGGGTACCAGTGAGGATTGCTCCGCTGACTGCAACTAGGAGACCATAGCCTCCTGCGGTCAGGTAGCTGATGTACATCATTAGCAGGTAGAAAGCGTTGTTTACAGCAGATGCCAAGGGAAAAAGACGAATTCGCCATTTTTTCGCGGTGCGGTACCGGATGGATTCGTTTTCGCTCATTTGTAGTTCCTCCTATTTTTTATTCATTTAGATTGGAAACCCAATCCAATATGACAGTTGATAAATTCCATGGTGTCCCGCAGAATTTCGTAGCTCTCCGGGGTGCCCCGGCCTGTGGTGGCAAAGGCGTGGAAGCAGTCGGGATAGCTCTTGGCCTGGTATTCGATGCCTTGGGTCTTCAGCTTCTCCACAATGATTTCCGAATCCACTGCCAGAGATTCCGTTTGATCCCAGGCCAGGAGCATGGGCGGCAGGCTGTGGAAATCATCGTAATATGGAGCCGCGTAGATTTCCCTGGCTTGTTCCCCGGTGGCATACATTTTGCCAAGCTGTGCCAAGCCATCAGGCGTGACGGTAAAATCCTTATTGTTGGGGTGGTTGCGGTCAATGGCATTGTTGAATTCAACGGGTGGGGAATAGGGAATCACAGCGGCGGGCATTTTAACGCCATTGT
>JAUNWB010000217.1:0-772 GCA_030540535.1 Elusimicrobiales bacterium | reverse complement strand
ATAGCGGTGACGATGCTCAAATACGCGCCGCCGCTTTCGCCAATCAAAAACAGAGGCTTGTCCGGGTATTTTTCCACGACCGCCTTGTAGACCGCAAAGCAGTCATCCACCGCCGCCGGGTAGGGATTTTCTGGAGCCAGACGGTAAGTGAAGGCATAGACCGGGATTTTTGACTCCCCAGCCAGCATGGAGGCGTAGCCGCGGGAGGAAAAAGCGTTGCCGCAAATCAGACCGCCGCCGTGGATATAGATGATGATGGCGTCCGTCCGGGGATTTTCCGGCACGGATAGTTCCGCCTCAATGCCCGCTAAAGTTTCCGGGACGAAGGTCACGCCGGGTTCCACAGCCATACGCTCCTGAGCGGACTGTACGATATGGCGCAGATGGATGGGATCCATGGAGCCGTCAAACTTGGGGGCGAAACCACGCTCCATCATCATCTTCATTCCGACTTTCAGCTGCTCCATTTCCTTGCTTGCCATAGCAATTCTCCTTCTGTGATGATTTTATTTGCGCACCTGATTCAGGGCGCTGTTGAGTTTATGAACAAATTCCGGGGTCACCAGGCCGCCCATTTGCTTCAGGCTGGCTTCCACACTCATGCGGTCCATGGCTTTCAGGACGGATTCCGGCAGCTGGATATTTTTCGCCACATCGCCGTAGGCTTCAGCGGCCTTGGCCTGGAGGGGCGCAAGCAGCTTTTCCAGAACAGGTCTTGCCAGAGGATGGTTCTTCACATCACCCATGGCGTCCTTGATGGAGAAAAAGCCCT
>JAUNWB010000216.1 GCA_030540535.1 Elusimicrobiales bacterium | reverse complement strand
TAAAAAACCCCGACTAAGTCGAGGAATATGGTTCTATAGGAAAACGGAGAGGGAGGGATTCGAACCCTCGATACGGGAATTAACCCGTATAACGGTTTAGCAAACCGCCGCTTTCGGCCTCTCAGCCACCTCTCCAAAATCTTGTTATTTGGCCGGAAATTACTTCCAACGTATATATTATAACAAAATTTTTAATTTTTGTCTTTTAAAAACTCTTCTTCAGCCCTTCGGAAAGCGGCGTAAATTGCTGGCCCGTTAATTTGACCCATTTGGCGTTGGAGCAAATCCAATGCCCGGGGATGACGGCTTCTTTTACTTTGTCGTAATTGAGCGCGGGCAGAGCGCCGGTAATACGCGCGGCGGTTTCGTAAATCCACGCGGCCGCGTTCATCAGCCAATGCGGGGCCTGAGGCATAAACGGTTTTTTAACGTGCATGGCATTAGCCATTTCGCCGATGAAATAGTCCCAGCCGTATACGGCCGGCTCGCAGATAAAAAAGGTTTCACCCCCCGTATCCGGGCGGGAAAAAGCAAGCCACAACGCTTCCACCAAATCATCCACGTGTACAAAGCTGAAAAGTCCGTTGCCGGAGGTGTTCACCATCAACCCGCGTTTGACCCACGCGGCAATTTTAGACACGCCCGAATCGTTGCGCCCGTACACAATCGGCGGGCGGATAATCGTCCATTTTACGCCGGGGCGCAAGGTTTTTGCGGCCTTTTCGCCGCCCAGCTTGGTGATTCCGTAGTCCGACACCGGGGCCGGCTCCATTTCTTCGGTGCGGGGCGCATTCTTATCGGTGGCGAATCCGCTGGCGGCCAGGCTGGATACGTGTACAAACGTTTCTACTGAAGGGGTTTTGTTGACGGCTTCCACCACGTTTTGGGTGGCGGTGATATTGGCTTTTGCAAAATCCTGGTAATTAAAACCGAAAATCGCCGCGGCCAAATGAAATACGCCGGCACACCCTTCCAAGGCTTTTTGCAGGGATTTTACGTCGTTATAATCGGCCTGTACAAGCGTTACCGCCGGGTTGGCGGGCTGTTTTGTGGGTGCGCGGCGGGTGGTAATGCGCACGTTATAGCCTTCTTTTAACAGCTTATCCGTAAGCGCGCGGCCGATAAAGCCGTTTCCGCCGGTGATTAACAGTGTTTTTTTCATAATTATTCCACTTCTATTTGGATAGAATCAACCAGTTCGTCCGTTTTTTTAGAAACGGTTTTTTTAATTTCTTTTTTCACCTTTTCGCCGTCCATATCCTGGTTGATGAAATTTTCCGAGCGGCGCGCGTTGCGGCGCACGAAATCGAAATTAAAAGTAAAGCGTTTTAAGCCTTTTTCAATATCGGCCTTGGTGGGAATTTCCCCGTATTTTATTTTATTGATGGGCGTTACTTTGTCTTCCTGCGGGAAATACCACAGCAGGGTGTAAAACACCGCGCAAATAAACACGAGGCAAATCAGTTTATTGAGCGTTTCCAGGCGGTAGAGGGCGAAAATGTTGGAAATAATGGAATGTATCATAATCGCGCCCGTCCACATGGCGATTAAAATGCCGATAAACGTCCACCCCGCGGCGTCGAAATCGGGATAACACACCATCACGACGAAACAACATAAAAGCAAGATTGCAAAACGCTGCCATCCGTTCATAATTATTTCTCCTGTTTAAATTCTACACTGACGGTAAGTTCGTCTTTTTCGTAATACATCGGAAGCGGCGCAAACGGCCCCGCGTTGATAACGGCGGAGGAGGCGGCGAAGTCAAACGTATCATCGCCGGATTTGCGTTCCACTTTCAAATCTTTCACTTTCCCGTCGCGGGCGATGGCAAAGGTGACAAGCGCGGCCAGCGTAGAGCCGGCCGGACGGCGTTTCTCCCACTCAATCCACAGCGAGTTACGCACCTGGGTAATGTACCACGGATACGGGAAGTTTGCAAAGTCGGTTTGGATATTTCCGCCCTCAAATTCGCCTTCTTTGGCGGATTCTCCCCCTTTTTCCGCGGGGTCGTCGTCCAGCACGCTGGGCGCGCCGAGCGGTTCGGCCTTAGGGGCCGGTTTTGCCTCAGCCTTTTTGGCGGGTTGTTTTTTGGCGGAAATTTCTTCTTTGGAAGCATAGGCTTTTTTAGCCGGTTTGGGGTCTTCTTTTTTTACCTCGGCTTCTTTGGCTGGCGCCGGGGCCTGTACGGCCGCTTTTGGCGCTTTGGGGGCGGCGGCTTCCTGCCCTGTGGTGGCGATTACTTTGCCGGAGCCGATAAAGTCAATCGTATACGTAGCGGAGGCTTTTTTTGCAGACGGCGCCAAAGCCAGCAGCAAAAAAAGCGCCGCCAGCACGTGCAGTCCACCGGATATTGCCGTATACTTGTTTAACATTAATTCTTAGCCAGTACCCCAATGCCCAGTTTGGCCGCGCCGAGTTTTTTGGCCACATCAAACACGTTTACCACCTGCTGGACGGGCACATCTTTATCCGCCTGCACCAGGATGGTTTTTTTATTGGCTTTGCCTAAGCGCAAAATCAGTTCGCGCTCCAGGGTTTTAAGGGTCAGTTTTTTATTCATGACGGAAATCGTCCCGTCTTTTTGCACTTCCACTCGGATGACGTCGTCGTCCGTTTGGGTGTTTATGGCGTTGGATTTGGGGAGGTCCACCGTCAGCTGCATTTGCACCAGCATCGGGCTCATCACCATAAAAATAATAAGCAAAATCAGCGTGATGTCGATAAACGGCACCATGTTGATTTCAGCCATAACGGTTCTGTTTTTATGCGTACTCATGGGTGATTAAAAATCGCCGTCGTTCTGGCGGAAGATAAATTCGTTCGCGGCGTTTTCCAGTTCCTTGGCAAAATAGTTGGTTTTGGACAGGAAATAGTTGTACGCGATAACCGCCGGAATGGCTACAAACAGCCCGGCCGCGGTGTTGATTAAGGCTTCGGCGATGCCGGCGGCCACGACGGATGCGCCCGCGTTGGCGGCGGCGCTGGTGGCCAAATCTTTAAACGCGTGCATGACGCCGATAACCGTACCGAAAAGCCCGATAAACGGGGTAATGCTGCCCAGCGTGCCCAGCACGGTCAGGCGGCGCTGGAGTTTGGAAATTTCCCAGTCAATCACATTGTCCGCCAGTTTTTCCAGTTCGGTCTGCGGGCGGTTGCGTTCTTCCAGCATGCGGGATAAAAGCTGCGCCGCGGGCGTATTTTTGACGACGTCTTTTTTGCAGGCTTCTTCCACTTTTTGGTAATTTTCGGAGCGGAGCGGATGGCGGGACTACGCAATCAGCTTGCGGG
>JAUNWB010000215.1 GCA_030540535.1 Elusimicrobiales bacterium | reverse complement strand
GCGTTTCCTGGGCGGCCGTACTTAAAGACCGCGGCATCACCTTCCCGGCCGACGTGTATTCCGAAGGGTCCGACCAGCACCGCGGCTGGTTCCAAAGCTCGTACATTCCTTCCTATACGCTGGAAGGCACGGCTCCTTTCAAAACCATTTTGACGCATGGCATGGTGCTTGACCAGCAAGGCCGCCCCATGCACAAATCTTTGGGCAACAGCGTGGACCCGGAAGACGTCATCAATAAATACGGCGCGGATATTTTGCGCCTGTGGGTGTCATTCTCCGACTATCAGGGCGACGTCCGCATTTCCGACGAAATTTTGGGCGGCCCCATCGATACGTACCGCAAACTGCGCAACACCGTGCGCTATGCTCTCGGGAACCTGTCCGACTACGACCCGGAACAGCACAAAGTGCCCGGCAAAGAATTGGCAGAAATGGACCGCTACATGCTGGGCCGCTTGAACGAGCTTATTCAGGAAGTCCACGCGGGCTACGCGGAATTTAACTTCCGCCGCGCGATGCGTGCGATTACGGACTTCTGTATTTTGGATTTGTCTTCCTTTATGCTGGACGCTTCCAAAGACCGCCTGTACACGCTGGGCGCCTCTTCTCCGGCGCGCCGCAGCGCGCAGACCGTGCTGGCCGAAATCGCTGTGACGCTTCTGCAGCTGATGGCCCCGGTGCTTTCGTTCACCGCCGAAGAAGCCTGGCAGGAACTGCGCAAAACCGCCCTGGGGCGCGATTTGCCGCAGAGCATTTTCCTTTCCAATATGCCCACGAACGCTTCGCTCATTCCGGACGTGAAACTGGAAGAAAAATGGAACAAAATCCGCTCCGTGCGCGAAACCGTGCAAAAAACATTGGAAGAAGCACGCCAGAAAGGCGTCATCGGTTCGGGCCTGGAAGCCAAAGTGATTTTCAAAACCTCCGACCCGCAAATGAAAGCGTTTTTGGAAGAAACCAAAGCGCTGTGGCCGGAAATCGCCATCGTGTCCGCCGTGGAAGTGCGGGACGGGGATGAACCCCTCACCGTTACGGCCGAACACGCCTCGGGCGTGAAATGCGCCCGCTGCTGGCAGTGGAAAGAAGACGTCGGTTCCGACGCCAAACACACCGATATTTGCGCCCGCTGCGCCGAAGTGTTGGAAAAAGAAGGCCTTACGGTGGAAGAGGGAGAAAAAGTAAGTGCGTAATTTTTGGAATAAAACCGTTTCCTGGATGAAAGAACACCGCGCCGTTACCGGCGCGGCGCTCGGCATTTTTTTGCTGGATCATCTTTCCAAGGCTGCGGTTTTGTTCTGGCTGCCGGACGAACCCGTCAAACTGCTGCCGTTTTTTTACCTTCGCTACGTGGAAAACACGGGCGCGGCGTTTGGCATGATGCAGGGGGGAAACCTGCTGCTGATTTTTATTATGCTGGCCATCGTCGCCTATATGATAAAAAGCTGGAAAGAACTTTGCTCCTACGGAAAGTGGGTGGAATGGGGCTGCGTTTTTATTTTGGCGGGTGCAGCGGGCAATCTTTATGATAGAATAACGTTAGGCTACGTGGTGGACTTTTTGGATTTTAGAGTGTGGCCCGTTTTTAACGTGGCCGATTCGTTCATTACGGTAGGCGGATGTATGCTGTTTATCTCGTTATTTTTCAGCCGTAAAGGGAAAAGGGAGGAAAAATGAAAAAAATTTTAGGTTTGTTTGCGGCGGTCCTTTTGCTGGCCGCATGCGGGACGGAAAAGAAAACTTTTAAACAGGCCCAGCTGGCCGCTTCCAAAGGCAACTTTACGCAGGCCATCCAAATTTATTCCCGCCTGATTAAACGCAACCCCAACCATTATGCGGCCCTTATCAACCGCGGCGTTTTGTGGGAACGTCTGCCCGTGAAAGACGCCAAAGAACGCGCCAAAAACCGCTCCTACGCCGAAGCCGATTACCTGCGCGCCATTGAGGTCAATCCCGCCGTGGCCGAACCCTACAACAACCTGGGCGCGCTGTATGTGGATACCGGGCGCAACGCGGACGCCGCCGTCTATTTAAGCGAAGCCATCGCCCGCAGTCCCAAGTATTTTACCGCCCTTATGAACCGCGCCATCGCGTATTACCGCCAGGGCCGCACCACCGCCGCGTTGCAGGACTTTAACAGCGCGTTAAAACTGCGCGACGATGAACCCCTTTTGTTCTTAAACCGCGGGCTGGCGTATTTTGATTCCGGCATGTACGATGCCGCGCTGGACGATTTTTCCTATTTAATCCACCTTCGCCCTAACGACGCCCGCGCTTATTTGGAACGCGCCCGCGTGTTTATCCGCATGGGGTACCCAGCCAACGCGTACGCGGATTTGGAAGAAGCCGTTTCCATTAAACCAACGTATGCGCTTGCCTACTATTATATGGGCGATTTGTTATTCCGCAAAGGCGAAACGGACCAGGCTTTGGGCATGCTTGTGCGCTCGAAAGAATTGGCCAACCAATACGTGCCCACCTACGAACTGATGGGCGATATGCTGGCGCTTGAAGACCCCGTCAGCGCCACGGCCAACTATATGGTGGCCAAAAAACTGGACCCGAAAAACGCCCGCCGCTACGACGCTAAAATCCGCTTGATGAGGACCGAAGAAGGCCGCGAACGCGTGCTTGCAAACCGGTTTTTCCCGCGTTAATTATATGTCCGGCATTACGTCTTCTTCCTGCACTCCGTGCGCGCTAACGGTACCGTCCAAATCGTTTACGTACCGCTTCTTCTTGTCGTGCTGCTTGTTTGTACTTCTTCTTTTTTCGCTCACGTTCCAACACTCGAACGTGGGCGTTTTCATCCTGGGGCTGATGAACGTGCTGTTCTGCGCGGACGTGTTCGTGCGCTGCGCGTGGCGGGATTTGCTGGCCGGCCGTTTTACGTTTGCGCTTCTATCGGCGGTGGCCGTCTGCTCCGGGTTTTTATATTCCGCGCTGAACGTATTTTCAACGCGTCCTTTATACGGTCCCGCGCCGGATTTATTTGTGTACGTTTCGTTTCTCTTGACGCTTTCCCTGTGGGCGGAACGCCGTTTGACGCGCGAAAAAGAGCAAACGCGCGTATATATTAAAAAGCTGGATGACTTCCTCCCCAAATCGGGCCGTTTATGCGTCGGCCGCCAGTTTAAAAAAGTATTTGCCAAAGAATTAAAACCCGGCGAACTCATTTTTGTTAAACCCGGGGAACGGCTGCCGTGCGACGGTATTGTTAAAAAAGGCAAAACGTCTATCGATGAACAGTTGGTTACGGGCAATATGCTGCCCACTTCCAAACGGGTGGACAGCCCCGTTT
>JAUNWB010000214.1:2948-3303 GCA_030540535.1 Elusimicrobiales bacterium | reverse complement strand
CCTCTTTTTAATTCGGCGGCGCCGAAATTATCTGGACGGAGAGGGACTTGAACCCTCACGGATTGCTCCATACGCTCCTAAGGCGTACGCGTCTACCGGTTCCGCCATCCGTCCTTATTTATATTTCTTATTTATAGAAAAACTAAAAGTGGGCCATGTGAGGCTCGAACTCACGACCTTACGCTTAAGAGGCGTCTGCTCTACCAACTGAGCTAATGGCCCAAAACAGGTTATATAGATTATAGCAAAAAACAGCCGGGCGGGTAAACGTCCGCACGCGGCGCATTTTTTAAAGAAGATAATTTATTTTAGCAAATTTTCTTCTTCGGAGCAAGCGAAAAACAACGGTTGACAA
>JAUNWB010000214.1:0-2938 GCA_030540535.1 Elusimicrobiales bacterium | reverse complement strand
TCCCCAAACAAATACAATACCGTTATCTCAACTCCGCTTACAGGAAATTACATGATGAAAAACAAATTGCCGTTTGTGCTGGCCGCCTGCCTATGCGCGGGCGCGTTTACAGCCGCCCCCGCCCAGGAATTCGATTTTGAAGACATCGACTCCCTTTTAGAAGAAAATACTCTTGCCGACGTTTCCAGCCGCTACGCCGCCGTTCTGCAAAATTATCTGCCCGAACGCGCCGCCCGCCTGGGGTACGATTCCGCCGCCGGCCAGTTGAACACCCGTTCCGCCGCCGCTGACGGATACACTCAACGCGCTTTAAAAAACGTGCAGGAACGATTAAAAGACGTCCACGCCGCCAACCTTTCCGCCGCCAAACAGGTGGATTTTGAACTTCTGCAAAACGCCGTGGATAACGATCTGCGCCATACCACCCAAAACCGCGCCGAAAACAACCCCTTATATTACGCCGAAGCGTTTGACGCGCTGTACGACGTCTACTTAAACCCCTCCGTTTCTCCCGCCAAGAAACGCGCCGATTTGACCGCCCGGATGGCGGCCTTAACAGAAGAAGCAGAAGCAGCCGAAAAAAACCTTTCCAATCCCTCCGCGTTTTTAGCGCAGCTGGCGATGGAAAAAGCGTATTACGTTTATCTTTCCTTTGACGAACTGGGCGACTTTTTGGCCCAGGGCACGCAGGACGATTTCGCCCTCGCCCAAACGCAGCTGGATACGCGCAACGCCAAACGCGCCGTCAAACGCATGTTTGATTTGTTCAAACGATTGTCCCAGGAAGAAAACGGGCAGGATTTCCGCTTGGGCGAAACCGCTTACGCCGAACTGCTGGCGCAGGAATACCAAATCCCGGATTCCCCCGCCAAACTGCTTAAACGGCTGGAAGCGGGCACCCGCGCCGCACGGCAGGATTTTTCTGCCGCACTGGAACCGTTTTTGGAACAAACCGAAGCGGAAGACGATGTTACCCTGGTGGAAGATTTAAACGCTGCACCGCAGGCGGCGGCCAAGCAAACTGCCTCCAAAAAGAAAAAAGCCAAAAAAGGCAAACCCGCCGAACGCAGTGCGCAGGATTTTTACGCCGTAGCCAAACGCGCCTTCAACCCCCAGCAAGAAGCCGATTACGCCGCCGCGCTGCAACGCCAGGCAGGCGAATGGGCCGCCGCGCTGGTGAAAAACAACGTATTGGCCTCGCCCCTTCAAACGGTTTCCGTACGCCCGATGCCGCAGTATTACGCTTATACCCGCGCGTTCAAACTGCGCCCGTCTTACACGGGCGGAACGCCGGAACTTTTGCTGCGCCTTCCGGCGGGCAATACGCTCACGCGCCAGGAACAGCTCAAGCGCGATTTCAACACGCCCGCGTTAAAATTGTTAACGGCCAAGCAGTTGGTGCCCGGCGGTTATTACCAAAACGCCGCGGGCAAAAATTGGTCCGTCTGGCGCAGAGTTTATCCGTCCGTCACCACGGCCAACGGCTGGCAGGAATACGCCGCGCAGGTGGCCAAAGAACAGCATTTAATCGTAACGGACGAAGAACTCGCTTACGCCGCCTGGGACGGTTACCGCCGCGCCCTGGCCGCGGAACTGGACGTAAAACTGCAGACCAAGCGTTTTTCGTATACGGACGCGCTGAATTATCTGATGCAGGAAAACGGCTTTGAACAGGCCGACGCCGAGGAAATGCTTAAAGAACTCGCCCAGTACCCCGGGCTGGCCCTCAGCCGCCAGTACGGTTTGGAAATTTGGCAGAACGCGCGGGAAAAGGTCCGCAAAAAAATGGGCAAAAAATTCAACCTGGCGGACTTCCACCAAAAAGCGCTGTTAACGGGCAACGTGCCCCCGGCGGACGTGGAAAAGGAAATCAACCGCCTGTACGACAAAGACAAAAAAAAGAAAAAAGACTTATTTTAGACCGTAAAAAAGCCCCGGTTTTCACCGGGGCTTTTTCATGCAAACTTTAACAACACTGGACCGTTCTTTTTTGCCTGCCGCCGCACGTAACGTTACGCTGCTTGGGCATGTTTTTACACACCAGCCAAAGAGCAACAACATCATGCGTAGCGTTCCAGCCTAACGAGTTACACAACTCCTGCGTACTACCCGAAACGGCACAAGTGTACGATTCGCCCGCATATAATCCGTTCAAAGAATGGTTGCGGATCAGTTCGGCACACGCCTCATCCGCCGACTGCGCCGGCCTCACCCCGGTGCTGGTACAAAAAGCACCATCTCCTGTTGACTGCAATGAGTTGTTCTGACACGACAACCTTATCATATTACCGTTATCCACCCATTCTCCCTTAACACCGGCATCATAAACGTCTATACAAGTGCCGGACCAAGAGCCGTCACACACATATTTATCCCCGTCATTGTTGCCGGGGCACTCGTCATACGGATTATCCCCCTCCCCCAGCTCCACATAATTAGCCGTATTATCCGCAACGATATCCACACACGTTTTGGCAACGCCGGACGTACAGGTAAAAGATGAAGACGTGTTTCCGTTACAGGTATCGGCCTCTCCGGCGGAGGCCGCTTGCCAGGCCCCGTAAGACTCCGCGCAGGCGGAACCCTGTACCGCCCCGCACGCCAAATAAAGTTCATTCGAAGACGCGCCTTTGAGTTTTAAACTCGCCCACTGCATTTGCCCACCGCTTTCGCTGTTGGCACTTTTACAGCTGGGAAACGTTTTACCGAACAAATTTAGATTGGTAACTTGTGTATCTTGCGCGTTTACGCTTTCCATAGTACCCGTTTGGATACGCACGTTTTGGAACGAGATTCTGCCTTCGCCGCTCCCGTTACCCAAACTAACCGTATAGCCTTTTATTCCGCGGCCGCCGTCTAAATTTAACTTGCCGCCATTTAAATTTACACGCGCGGCATTTAACGTGGCGGATGTTTCCGAACAGCCTAACTTCATATC
>JAUNWB010000213.1 GCA_030540535.1 Elusimicrobiales bacterium | reverse complement strand
GATGGCATTTCGGCATACCGTAACGGCAAACCTTATTTATTATCCTACCGTTATCAACATCAAAGAGGTCTTTCTCATCCCAAGTCACTTATTTGCGGTCAAAATGGTTTTTCTCCGAATTATGCCAAGTCAATATGTGCCGCTTTGGGGGCAGATACTTCGGTTTCGGTGGCGCGCGCCGGGGGGTATGCCCGTTGGTTAATTAGTGATTTGTAACAGTCTTGTTCCGGTCGGACCAACAGGCAGGAAGTAATATTTATTCAAAAACTTCTCCCCTCCACTTATATAACACAAAAAACCCCGCTCTTTTGAGCGGGGTTTTTGTACGTTCGTAAAACTTAGTGTACGCCGTGCATCCAGCGTTTGATTTTGCCCGTCATAATCCACATGATTACGCCGAACAACACCGAACATACCGCCGGAACGGAGAACAACGTGGTAAGGCTCCAGGATTCGTAGTAGCTGGCGAGCCATCCGGCAAGCAGGTTGCCGAAGAAGCTGGCGGTCAGCCATACGCCCATAAAGAGCGACATGAATTTTAAAGGAGCCAGTTTGGTGACCATGGACAAGCCCACGGGGGACAGGCACAGTTCGCCCATCGTGCAGAACATGTACACCAAAATCAGCCAAATCGCGCTGACGGGGCCGTTGGCCTGGTACAAAGCGGCACCTACCGCAATAGCGGCAAAGCCCAAACCCTGCAGGAATAAACCCCATCCGAATTTGCTCGGGATGGACGGATCTTTGGATCCCATCTTCAGCCACATTTTGGCAAATACGGGGGCCAGTAACAGCACGAAAACCGGGTTAACCGCTTGGAAGTAAGAAGCTTTCAGCGTAATTTCGCCGATAAACGGCAGTACGGGGGTAAGGTTGGTGGCTTCTTTGGCAAAGAAGTTAAGCGAAGTGCCCGCCTGTTCAAAGAACGCAAAGAAGAATACGGCAAAGAACACGAAGGTGAAAATCGCTTTGATTTTGTCCCATTCTTCCTGCGTGAGCGGCTGGTTGGCGGCTTCGGCTTTGGCTCTTTCTTCGGGGTCCTCGTCCTGTTTGTTTTTCATGACGGGGTGCAAGCCGATGTGGCCCAGGTATTTATTCTGGGAAACCAAGTACCACACGAGGCCGATAAGCATACCCGTACCGGCGGCCATAAAGCCGTATTTCCATTTGTACGCTTCCAGAATGCTGGAAGGATCGTGGGGTTCGCCCAGGAAACCGCAGATAAACGGCGCAAAGAACGCGCCCAAGTTAATACCCATGTAGAAGATGGTGAAGCCGGAGTCTCTTCTGGGATCGTTGGGTTCGTAGAGTTCGCCGACGATGGCGGAGATATTGGGTTTAAAGAAACCGTTGCCCAAAATGATGAGCGTAAGGCCGGTGCCCAAGGCCCAGATCGGGTTGATGATTTCGTAGGAAGCCAATACAAACTGTCCGGCGGCCATCAAAGCCGCGCCGATGGTAATGGAGTGGCGTTTGCCGATGAAACGGTCCGCCAGGTAACCGCCGAGAACGGGGGTTAAGTACACTAGGGCCGTAAACATGCCGTAAATTTTGCTGGATGTCGCTTTAGAGAATCCAATTACGGTGCTGATCATGAAGAGCGACAGAAGAGCCCTCATGCCATAATAGTTGAAACGTTCCCACATTTCGACCATGAACAACATATACAATGCTTTCGGCTGGCCGTGTTTGGTCACGTTGTGCTTCACTTCACTGTCTGTCATTTATTTCTCCTTATTGGTTTCAAAAGGGTACTCTATATTGTACTAAATATGGAGTAGGGCGGCGGGAAAACTTACAGCCCCGCGCCCCAAAAAGCCTGTGCGGCTTGGGTGGCGAGCAGGTAGGCGTGCCAGCAGGCGACGGCCAAGTAAACGCCGATGAGCAAAAGAACTACGGTGTAAATCCACTTGGAGGCCGTGCCGATGAGTTTGGAGCCCCATACGGCGGGCAGCGCAAACGGCCCGAGGATGACGGCCAGCAGAATAATGCCGGAATGGGAGTATAAGAACCCCGTACCGGGCTTTAAACTTTTGCCGCAGCGGCGGCAGAAGTTATCGGTTTCGTCGCAATCAAAACGGCATTTGGGGCAGTTCATAACTCAATCCCCTTGCTGCGCAGGAAACGTTTGATGTGGCTGCGCGCGCCCGCGGTTTTGGCGAACTCTAACCAGTCGCGCTTGGGCTGTCCGTTTTTGCGGGTGATGATTTCGCACACGTCGCCCGTTTTAAAGGCGTAGTCCATGCGAACCATGCGGTTGTTTACTTTGGCGCCTACGTAATGGTCCCCGATGTCGGTATGAATCGCGTAGGCAAAGTCGATGGGGGTGGACCCTTCCGGCAGGGATTTTACGTCCGCGCGCGGCGTGAATACGAAAATCTGCTGCAGGTTGACGTCCGTTTTGAACCCTTCCAAAAATTCGCGCGGGGCGGTCAAATCCTGCTGCCATTCAATCCAGCGGCGAATCCAGTTGATTTTTTCGTCAAAGTTTTTGTCCTGCTTTACTCCGCCCATTTTGTACCGCCAGTGCGCCGCGATACCGTATTCGCAGGTGCGGTGCATTTCTTCGGTGCGGATTTGGATTTCGATAATGTCCCCGGTGGGGGATAATACCGTAGTGTGGATACTTTGGTACATGTTGGCTTTGGGGGTGGCGATATAGTCGGTAAACGTACCGGCGATGGGTTTAAATACGTTGTGTACAATACCGAGCGCTTTGTAACAGTCGGACAAATTTTTGGTGATAATGCGCACGCCCAGTGAATCCTGGATTTCCGCAAACGTACAATGGTGTTTCTGCATTTTGCGGTAAATGGAATAGTAGTTTTTTGCGCGCGCCAAAATGCGGTATTCCATTTTTCCGGCGGTTAAGGCCGGTTCCAAATGGGTTTTAAAGTTGTCGAGCGCGGCCTGGCGGTCGGCGGTGCGGGCTTCCACCTGCTGTTTGATGTCGGCATATTCTTGCGGGTGAAGGTATTTGAAAGACAAATCCTCCAGGTCCGTTTTAATGGTAAACATCCCGAGGCGCTGCGCCAAAGGCGCGTAAAGCGAGATGGTTTCGTACGCTTTGAATTTTTGTTTTTCGGGCGGCATTACTTCCATGGTGCGCATGTTGTGGGTGCGGTCTGCCAGCTTGATAAGGATAACGCGTACGTCCTCGGCCACGGCGATGAGCATTTTGCGCCAGTTTTCCACGGTTTCTTCGTCGGTGGAGGAGAATTTTAAATCGCTGATTTTGGTTACGCCCTGCACCATATGCGCGATTTGGTTGTTAAATTCCCGCCGCAAATCTTCCAGGGATACGGACGTGTCTTCCAC
>JAUNWB010000212.1:2239-3323 GCA_030540535.1 Elusimicrobiales bacterium | reverse complement strand
AACTCTTCAGCCATAAAAATTCTACTCTACGATTTCAACCGTAATGAACAGGAACAAAGAGCGCTGTTCTTCCGTTACGTCTTTGTTTTTAAACAAAAGCCCGATAAGCGGGATACGGCCCAGGAAGGGCACGCGGTCTTCAGACACGTTGCGCGCGCTGCTTTTCAAACCGCCGATTACCAGCGTTTCGCCGCTGTTGATTTCCACGTGGGTTTCCACGTCGCGGTTGGTGAAAGACGGCGCCGTGGCCGTACCGATTACGACGGTTCTCGAGTAGTCCACCGTCGAAACGGACAACTGGACCTGCAAGTCAATAATATTGTTGCGTTCCGGGATGATGGTGGGAAGCACGTTAAGCAAAATACCGTATTCTTCCAGCTGCGAACCCACGCCCTGGTTGTTTACAATCGGTATCGGCACCTTGCCGCCGACTGTAATTTTGGCGCTGTTGCCGGAAGAGGTAACGATTTTGGGGTTAGAAAGCACCTGGGCGCGGCCTTCGGTTTCCATCAAGCGAAGACGCGTGGTAACGGCAGTTTTGCGTTCAAATTCGCCCAAAGACAGAATACCGGGAATAGAGGCTTCTTCAAAATCAAAAAGCTGGTTCCAGGAAAAGCCCTTGACGCTCTGCATCGTACCGCTGATTTCCACCACATCGGCGCTGACCGCCACCAAACGTGTTTTTTTGGCGTGCGCGAAAGACGGCGCCAACAACCCAAGCAGTAATACCGCAAGTGATACATTCGTAATGAATTTTGTATTGGTCATGATTTATCCCGTGTTAATTGTTAAATAATTTATCGAAAGTCGCGATTTCCATCAAGTAGTTCGTCACGTCACCGTGAGAGCGCAAGATGACGGAAATGTCACCCTCGGCCTGCGCAAGCGCCAAATACTGCGCGTCGCGCGGGGAAAGAGAAAGCGAAAGAGCCGAGCTGTCCGAATAAGCGGAAGCGTCTTCTTCTTTGCTCTTCATCGCCGCGGCAGTGCGAGCGTCCAAGCCTTGGCCCAAGTCGCCCCCTACGCCCAGCACTTTTACGTTCTGCAGAAGCGTTACGGCCACTTTCTGGCGCTGGCCGGTTTA
>JAUNWB010000212.1:0-2229 GCA_030540535.1 Elusimicrobiales bacterium | reverse complement strand
GACGTTGTCGTCGGGCTTAATCATACCGGCCATGGCGGTGGGAACGTTGATGATATAACCTCTCATCTGCACCGGAATTTTGCTCGACAGGCCGGCCTCGGGAGACAACGAGGTGATGGCGTACTTGGAAATTTGGTTGCCTTTGGGAATTTGAATACGCGCCACGGCGTTTTCGATGGCTTTAAAATCAGCCGCAGTGGAATAGGTAAACGCGTCTTTTTGCAAATACGCGGCGGGAACCGCCTGGGTTTTGACGTCGTCGCGTCTGATTACTTGGCGTTCTTTAATGTCGCGCACGGCCACAAACACCTGCTGGATATTTTTGGAAGCGTTCAGCTTTTTCTCCGCGCTGCTGACAATCATCGCGTATACAATGGCGGCTAAAATGGCCACCACCAACGGCAGGAAAATTCCTTTTTTCATTTCGTCTCCTTAAACGGCTGTTAAATTAACAATTCAAATCTATTTGGTATCCGAACTCAGATACGCTTTTTCAATCGGCATACGCGTAACGGCTTGAATACGGCGGATGCCTTCCCGGCGGGGTTCGCTGGCAAAAATGAAACTGGTGCCGGGAAACGCCAAACGCACCGGGTACGTAACCGTAACGATTACGTCCTCATGGCGGTGCCTTTTATACATTGGGTCCGTGCCGGTGGTTTCCACCTTAACGCTTACGCCTATCGAACCCGCTTTACTGCCAAACACTTTCTGTTTGGCCTGGTTAATTTTTTGCGTAATCACCGTCCGGTCCGGCCGGCCGCTGGGTTTTTTAACGGCCACCAGCGAGGCGATACGCGCAAATTCGTAGGAAGCGTGGTTGGCGATAAGCGTGTGGTAGGCGATGTTGCCGTATTCAAGCACGAAGAAAATCATCAGCATAAATACAGGCAAAATCAGCATCAGTTCCGCGGTTACCTGCCCGCCACGCTTCCTAAGAAACTTCATATCAATTAATATTCGGCCGAAGAGTTCATGCCGCCCAAGATTTTGCTCTTGACGTTTTCGAAAAGTTCCGGCATGAATTTTTTAATAAGCGCGCCGGCCAAACCCGCCACGCCCACTACCACCACGAGCATAAGCACGTATTCGATGGTGTTCTGGCCTTCTTTTTTCTTCAGGCAGTTCAAAGCCTGGGCTTTCAAACCGTCCATTTTGTTTTGCAAAGCAACGATAAACTTCATAATCCGTCCTCCTAATTTAAAAAAATTAACTTCCGGCTTCGTATTCCGACAAAATTACCTTCGCCCCCTGTTCAAACTGCTGGGGCACCAGGTGCGAATAAAGCACGTAAAAGGAGATAATCGCCGTAAAAAGTCCCGCCGCCGTTACGATATATTCCACCGCGGTTTGGCCTTTTTTATTAAGCAGTTTCCCCTCTGTTTTCATACGTTAAAACTGGATGGACACCGCAATCTGCTGCGAAGTACCAAGCGCCCCAAACGGCGTAACCGCATAATCCAAAGACGCACCGTACCCGAACAGTTCGGAGCTGTACAGCCCGAACCCGAACGATACTTTAGAAGTTTCATCCAAGCCTACATCGCTCACCCACGATTCGCTGCTGATACCCGTATTTTCGCGGGAATAGTAACCGATGCGCAAATCAAACCGGGCGACCTGCAATAAATCTTCGGGGATGTGAACTTCCAACCCCACGCCGTAGCGGTAATCGTCGTCGCGGTATTTCATGTATTCGCCGGAAATCGTAAAGTAGCGGGTGTTAAGGTCCGCACCCAAGCGCAGCCCGCGCGGCATTTCTTCTTTGTCGCCGATGTTGACGAGCGCGCCGCCCAAACCCAGCCAGTTGACGAGGCGCAATTTCGCACCCACGTCGAAACCGACGTTATCATAGTTGTTATAACCCGAACCGTGGTACAAACGTTCGGTGATGTACTTGGCCGTACCGCCGATTTGCAGTTTTTGGTTGAAAAAACCGCGCGCAACCGACAAGCTGCCCACAAAGTTACGCACCGGGACGCCCGCGATGGGATTCTTCTGGCCCCATTTATCGCGGAAATCGAAATCGTCCATATCCATATAGTTAAACGTCACGCCGATAATGGTTTTACCGAGCGGCTGCAAATACGCCAGCGTGCGGGCTTTATAGCCTTGCAAATAATCCAAATACGAGAACTGAAGCTCGCGCGTGGTGGCCGAAGCCGCCCCGGCGGGGTTCCAGAAAAGCGCTTCCGGGCCGTCGGCGATGGACACATAGGCGTTGCCTAA
>JAUNWB010000211.1:871-3323 GCA_030540535.1 Elusimicrobiales bacterium | reverse complement strand
ATACGGGCAACTAAATCCCGCCAACTAAAAACGGTTTTGAAAAATCATATAATCTTTCGTAATGTTATTCTAATCTGCACAGCATTTTCTGTTTGCCGTCATTCCCGAGGGTGTAGTCGGGAATTTTCCGCTTATCTATCTTTGTTGTTTGGCAGGCCTTAACCCGTCTATAAAATCCGTTCCGTACGGAGAAAGCATTTTATTTGTCCGAGCCATAGGCGAGTTGTAAAATGCGCCGTACGGAACTGGATTTTATGGGTGCGGCCTGCGAGCTTTTTGTTACTTTTTGGCGACTCAAAAAGTCGTGCATAACTTTGTGGCATGTCTAAGTAGTGTGGCTTAAACTAGTCAAGCGAGCGCGGACAAGCGGGGAGCCCAGGCTCTGGGCCTTGATTCGTTTTTTTTTTTTGATAAACTGGGGATAATTCAAGTTTTGGCGGCTTACTTTACTTATGTCATTCCCGAATGTTTCTATCGGGAATCTGTCGTTTCGCAAGGGCGAGATTCCGTACTACAACCTTACGGAATGACGCAATGAGACAGCAAAGCCGCCAAACTTTATAAAGGAGTTAAGTATGAAAGGTTTTACGTTAATAGAACTGTTAGTCGTTGTGTTAATCATTGGTATTTTGTCTTCGGTGGCGTTGCCGCAATACCAAAAGGCCGTTAAAAAAACGCGTTTAATGCGCTTGGCTCCGTTGATAAAGGCTATGGCGGATGCGGAGGAAGCGTATTATCTTGCTAACGGGCAATATACGCCCTTTTCCAGCGAATTGGACATCTCCTGGCCGGACGGGAGCTTAGCTGGCGCGGCGACAGATGACGGTTATTTGCAGTTTCCGGACGGAACGGTCGTGGACTTATTATCAGGAGCCATTTATTTAACAGGCAGTGCAAATGCCTATGTGAAAGGCAGAACCAAAGAAGGGGTTTCCTATATTCATTATTTGGACCATTCTTCCCATCCCGGCGTACGGTTATGCACAGGAGATGAAGGTCTGTGTAAAAGTTTCGGCGGGGAGGCTTTTAACGGGGGCTGGAAAATACCGTAAGTTTTGGTGAAAATAAAAAACCCGCTCGTAATGAGCGGGTTTTTTGCATGTAAAGAAAACTTATTTTTCCACTTTAATGCCGCGGAACGCACGGTATAACACCGCCAGTAACCCGAAGATTACATACAGCGAGAATACGATAAAAATTACGTCCTGCGGGAAGCGGATCAGCATTACCACCAAAAACACGATTAACAAAAGCGTCCATACGCTGAGGCCCTTTTCGCGTTTGGCTTTAAACGCCGCGTACGGGATGTTGGATACCATCAGCAGTGACAGAATCAGCATCGCAAACCATACAAAATTATAGACGTACGGCAAATAAACGGTCAGCAGGTGGATGTTGCGTCCGCCCATGTTGCCTTCCATAATGCTGTAGGAAATGGCAAACGAAGCCAAAATAGCCGCAGCCGCCGGGGTGGGCAGGCCGGAGAAGTATTTTTTAGAGCCTTCGCCCGCATAAGCCATGGCATTAAATTTCGCCAAACGCAGTACGCCAAAGCACGCGTACACGCACGCGATGGGCGCGCCCCAAACGGGCTGCGTATGGAGTACAAAAAAGTACATTAAGAGCGCAGGCGCGGTGCAGAAAGAAACCGCATCGGCCAGCGAATCCATTTCCACGCCGAAGTTGCTTTCGCTGCCCAAAAGCCGCGCGACGCGGCCGTCGAACATATCAAACACCATGGCAAATAAAATCAGCCAGCCGGCCTGGGCAAAGTTCCCTTTGGAGGCAGAGATAATCGCAAAGAAACCGCAGGCCAAATTCCCCAGCGTAAACAGCGACGGAGCCGTCACCGCGCCGGTGTGTTTCAGTTTGTTTACAACGTTGTTGGTCTTTTTTTCGCCTTGCATAAAAGCCTCTATTTCCACAGCGCCAGGACGGTGATTCCGCCCTGCACTTTTTGGCCTTCTTTTACCATCACGCGCACTTTGTCTTTCGGCATGTACACGGCCACCTGCGAACCGAAGCGTACGAGCCCCAGGTGTTCGCCGGCTTTAATATCCTGCTGGGGTTTTACCCAGCATTCAATGCGCCGCGCAATCGCGCCCGTGATTTGTTCCACATGGGCAAAGCGTTCGGGGTTGCCGTCTTTAAAAAGTTGGATAAGGTTGCGTTCGTTTTTGTCCGCCGCCGGATTGTTGGCGAATAAAAAGGTGCCTTTGTTATAGAAAATATCGCCCGTTTTTCCGGTTACGGTAGCGCGCTGTACGTGAATATCAAACACGGAAAGGAAAATGCGTACGACGACGGAGTTCGGGTCGTCTTCCGTTTTGATGGATAAAACGGTGCCGCAGGCCGGGCAGGCGATTTCGTCGTCGGCAAACGTAACGCCGGGTTTCGGGTCGCGGAAGAAATAGGCGCAGAAGCAGGCGGCCAACAGCGCCAGCCCGCCGAT
>JAUNWB010000211.1:0-861 GCA_030540535.1 Elusimicrobiales bacterium | reverse complement strand
AAAAGAATCGCGGCGACGACTGCGCCGATTGCGAAGAATTTAAGCCCCATGGGCAAAACGGTGGAAACCCAACCAAAACATTTAACGAAGGTACGGTTAATGTCTTCTAACATACTTTATGTACTGGCGGGGTAAATTGAATGGCAGGAAAATAAGAGTGGGCAGGGGGGGACTTGAACCCCCACGACCTTGCGGTCAACAGATTTTAAGTCTGTCGCGTCTGCCATTCCGCCACCAGCCCTCTTACTTTTATTTTAACAAAAAACGCGCGCTTTTGCACTAATTTTACAAACGCACCCGCGGAGTTATTTTTCGGGCACTTTAAGCCCGTTGTAAAACTTGCGGCAAAAAAGCGTTTTTACGCCGAGCTTTTTTAAATCTTCCTGCAGCAGGCGGTCGTCCGTCACCGCGATAACGCGCCGCCCGTTTTGGTTTAAATAGTCCGCGCGTTCGTAGATAATTTGGTCGGCCGTCGCTTCTTCCGAAAACGAAATATGCACGCCGCCGCGGTACAAGGGGCCGATGGGGCGGTACGAACCGTCAAAAATTACTTCGTATTCGTGCATGCAGTAACGTTCGTGCTGGGAGATTTCGGCCAAAAAGTCTAAAAAATCGGCGGTTACGTCTTCTTCCGTGCGGGCGAATTGGTATAAAAAGCTGCGTACGAGGTTGAGCCCGTCAATCAAATAAACGGTGGGTTTGGTGCTTACGTATGTGTTCATTTGCCTTTGCGCCTCAAAATTGTTATAAGAAAATGATACAATATAATGCTAATTTGAAAAAGCAGGTCTTTGACAATTTCCGTATTTACGGGGGTGTAATAGATTCGACGGGTATCTGTTGCCGCCCGGGAGCAAGTGC
>JAUNWB010000210.1 GCA_030540535.1 Elusimicrobiales bacterium | reverse complement strand
AAATCTGTTGCATGTAGATAACGCACAAAATCACTTGCGCGAGCGTAAAAAGCGGAATGTAAAACCACAGCCGCACATACCACAGCGCGGCCAGCGGGCCCAGCAAAAACGCGGCCCATTTAAAAATAACGGTGTTGGGTACGGCGGCGCGGGTGATGAATTTAAAAAACAGGCCCGCGCAGGCGGCAACGCAAAAATCAAACAGCATGATAAGCGGCACCAGCATCAGCGCGGTTAAAAACGCGATTACTTTTAACGCGGCTTCAATGTCGCCCCGGTGTTCTTCCAGCGTTTGCGGCGTGGCGGAAAACGACATTTCTTCCGGCAGCGTGCGGCTTTGCACCCCGGCCGAAGACATCATGTACACCCGGTTTTGGTTTACCAGCATCAGCTGGTTTTTTTCGGTCATTTCGGACAAGGTGGGGGGCGTTTGGCGCGCGGCGTCAAACGTAATTACAAACCCGCTTTGGGGAATGGGGGCGTTTACCGGCGTTTGGGGGGACGTTAAAACGCCCTTTTCAAACGTAACGGCGGGAAAGTTTTTTAAGAAGACGGGTAAATTTTCCCGTATATGCGCGTCAGCCGCAAAGTGGAACACCAACAGCGACAGGAAAAACAGGTACGCGGCAAACCAAAACGTCTGCCCGCGCGTAGCGAACGCCAAGCGTTGGTAGACGCTGAATGAAAAAATAGTTTTAAAATGTGCCCAAATCATATTCTTTCATTATAGCAATTTGACGGGCCCGGGCGGGAAGCGTCAGCGGGTATTTTTGTCTTTGCAGGTTACTTGGGCGCCCAGAAAGAAAATCTGGTTTTTCTTAAATACGCAGGTGAGTTTTTGGGAGCGGGGGGAACCGTCGGGCGCGTCCGGCAGCGGACGGAAGCAGGACAGGCGCGTGCAGGAATACGTTTCCCCGCACTCTGGGAAAGAAGAAGAGGGGTAATTGTCGATATACCACGAAAAAGCCAAATTATAGCGCAGGGCGTGCAGAAAATCGGCGCAGGTTAACGAATCAAACGAGCAGGGCGGCTGCGCGGAAACGTTTTGTTCCGCAAGCGTTTCCTGCAGCAGGGTGTAACGCTGGGAATCCACGGGGTCGCCCTCCACCATATACACGTCAAAACATTTAAACCCGGGCGGTTCGTTTTTGGTGCAGGAGAACTGTTTTAGGATATTATGGCCGGGGCAGGTGTCTTCCACTGCGTAGGCGTCGGTGGATAAGTACTGTGCCGGCGCGCGGACCGTGGCCGGCTTATACGGCGCGTTTTGCGCGTACGCCGCGGCGGTGCAGGCAAGCAGAAAACCGTATAAAAAAATCCGTTTCATAAATCCCCCTGTATGCAGTATAGAGGGGGCCTCTTGCGCCGCAAAGACGTAAAAAATAGTTAGAAGGCGTCCCCGTACGCACGCGGCCGGGCGCGTTCTTCTTTATGGTTGCGGCGGGGCGCGGAATTTATTAGTATATAATCGTAATTATATTCGTCCGCACCAATATCACAGAGGGATTATGTCCAATAAATTTTTTTCACTTTTTTCCGGTTCCGATAACTCTTCCGCTTCCGCCGTTAAAACGCTTACGCCCGAAATGTACGCTTTTTTACAGCAATTCCCGACGGCCGTCCTGCTTTTGGACGCTACGGGTAAAATCGTATTTGCCAACCCGGCCGCGGCCGCGCTGTTGCGTACGGACGTAAAGTCGCTGGCGTCTTCGCGTGCGGACCGCCTGGGACTAACAATGACGCAAATCCGCTCGCTTTCGGACGCTTCCTCCTCTAAAAAAATGGTGCTTGATATTGTAAACCCGGATGCGGAGGCGCTGTCCGTCAGCGTGGGTGCGCGGCCGCTGGCGTCCACCCCGTTTATCATGCTGACGCTGGAAGACGTACCCCTTTTCAGACAATTAAACGCGGAAAAAGCGTTTTTGGCCTCGCTCGTGGACGGGTATCCCGCGGCGGTGACGGTGCAAAACTGGGCCGGTATCTGCCTGCAGTGGAATACGGCGGCGGAAAAACTTTTCGGTTATAAGACGGCCCAGACTCTTAACCAAAGCGTATACGGCTTTTTGCCTAAAGAAGTGGTGCAGTCCGTGCGCCGCATGGACGAAGAACTCCGCGCCGGCCAACGTCCCCAGGAGGGCGTGCGGCTTACGTACAAAAACGCCAAAGGGGAGGAGCGGGTGCTTTCCGTCAGCAAAACGCCGCTTCCCGGGCCGGACGGCAAGCCGCGTTTTGTACTGAGCCTGTACGAAGACGTTACCTCCCAACACCAGTACGAGCAGGACCTGCAGCGCAACCGCACGCTTTTGCAGGCTATTTTGGATAACATCCCGCTCGGCCTGTATACGCGCGACTGCGATTCGAAAATGACCTTTTTTAATAAACAAAGCATGCAGGTGTTAAACGAGTGCGATCCTAAACACACGGACCAACCCCATGAATACCAAACCGAGGAAGTAATCAACTCCCATCACCAGCGCGAACAGCAGATTTTGCGCGAAGGCAAAGCGTGCGATTACCCGGAAGAAGTGTATATCGATTCCTCCGGCAACGAAAAAATCATCCACATGATTAAAGTCCCGCTGTTTGACGCGGGCCCCAAACCGTTGGTGCTGACGATTGTAGAAGATATTACCGCACGCTGCCGGCAGGAACGGGAAATCCGCCGCGTGAACGGCTTTTTGACGGGGATTTTGCAAAACGCGCCAATCGGGCTGTACGCGCGCGACGTGAACGGACGGATGCTGCTTCGCAACGCGGTGTGCAACTCGCTGTTTGGCAACGTGACGGAAGACGCTTACGACGAAAACGGCGCGCTGCCGCACGAAACGGCGGAACAGGTGAGTCAGTACATGGGCCGCGAGCAGGAAATCCTGCGCGCGGGCAAAACGCTGGACATCCCGGCGGAAGAATACGTCACCGCCACCGGGGAAAAGAAGATTTTGCACCTGGTAAAAGTGCCGGTTTCGTCCGGCGAACACAGCGAACAATACGTTATCACGCTGGTGGAAGACATCACCGAAAAGCGCGAACAGGAACGTAACCTGATGGAAACCAAAAACGCCCTGCAGGCTATTTTGGAACACGTACCCGTAGCCATTTACGCGCGCACGGTGGACGATAAAGTTTCGTTCGTCAACCGCCGCTCGCTGGAGATATTCACCGGCGAAACGGAATATCGTTTTGAAGACAATTTCTACGGCGAACGCGAAAAATCCATTTTTAAAACGGGCAAGATTTTGGAATTTCCGGAAGAAACCTACGTTACCAAACGCGGCGACAAATTGCTGCTGCATTTAATGCGATTCTTGGCCAGCGTTCTACTTTTGAGCG
>JAUNWB010000209.1 GCA_030540535.1 Elusimicrobiales bacterium | reverse complement strand
TTTTTTTGCTTTTTGATAACGGCGCGCAATTCTTCTTCGTCCACTACGCGCGTCCAGCGGTAGGCCGCCAGGCTGACGTGCTTATCGTAGCGGCTGTAGGCTTCGTGCGGATATTGCAAAAGTTCTTTAAAATGATACGGTTGTAAATTGTCGAAATCGAAATCTTTATAATCGGATACGGGGTTTAAATAAGGCGTTTCATTCCAGCCCGCTTCTTTCGCGCTTTGCGTGATACCGCCGCAGTTGGCCGAAAACACGCTTTCAATCGGTTTATTTTTATAGTTCAGCGTTTCACCCATGGTTGACTCCACCGCCGCGTTGGCACGCTCGCTTTCCGCGCTTACGCCGCCGTACACCTGGCAGTTTTGCGTATCGCACACGTCGTAACCGTACGAGCGGTGTTTCCCCAGATGTTTGAGCGCGTACGTCCGTGCGAGTACGGCCTGCGCCCGCAGGGCGTTCATCGGGAATTTGGTTGGCATTTCGGACGAAATAACCCCTTGCAGGTATTCCTCCATATTCACGATGTTTACGGGCACCAGGGTATTTTGTCTGGTGTTGTGTAAAATTTGCAGTTTGCCGCGGTATTCTTTATCGTCCACGCTGGCCCAGGTCATACCCGCGCCGCTCATGACGTTTTTGACGATAATCGTATGCCCTTCGCCTTCCGTTTTGGACGCGGGCGTAACGGTGACGGATTTTGAGAACGGATATTTTTTGCCGTTGGGGGCCGATAAATACGCCTTGCCGTTTTGCAGGACGGCCACCCAGCTTTCGCGCGCTTTGCCGGAGGCGATTTTTTTGCCCGATGCGTCCGTTACCGTAAACGCGTGAGAGGGGATAAAGTGTACTGTTTCGCGGACGGCGGGCTTGCCGTTTTGGCGCATGCCGATACCTACTTTTATTTCGCGTGTGCCTGCGGGGGGAACGATAGGCTTTACAAGGGTGTGTTTGATTAATTCTTTTCCGCCCGTAATCTCTTTTTCGGGGCGCGTTAAACGCGGGCGCAGCCGTTCAAGCGCGCGGGCGACTTCTGCGCTGGTTTTATCGGATGAATAAATCATGCGGAACTGGCGGTAGGCTTCGTTGTAGTTTCCTAATTTTTCCAGTGCGGCACCGTAATGTTTTTTTGCCTCAATAAATTGGTGGTCGTACACGGTGGCTTTTTGGAATACTTCCGCGGCGTTTTTGTAATCTTTTTCTTCTTCGTATAACAGCCCCAGCAGATAATTGGCCAGCGCGGTGTGCGTCTGCCCGCGCGCGGCGATTTTTAAGTTATATTTGGCCAGTTCTTTTTCACCCAGTCCTTTTTGCGCGCGCGCCAAATTGATGTGTAAAAATTCGGCGCGGCCCGGGTCTGCCGGCAGTTCGGAAAGCAGTTTTTCCGCGCCCGCGTATTGGCCGTCCGCCAGATAGGCCTCGGCGGCGGTTTCGATAATTTCGCGATCCTGCGGGTGGGCGCGGTAGCCGGCGGTGGCGATATCCACCGCTTTTTTAGGCTCGTTTTGTTCCATGGCGATGTACGCCGCGTTCAAAAACGCTTCTTTATTTTGCGTGTCTTTGGATAGTTCTATGTAGGCCGCCAACGCTTTTTCGGGCTCGTAAGAAAAGTACAGGTCCCCTGCTTCTTTTAAGCGCTGGGCTTCGGTTTTGGGAGCGTTCTGCGCGGCCAAAGGGAGGGGGCACAGAAAACAAAAAAATAAAATGATTAACAGAAATTTTTTCACGGTGTCCGTCCGTTTTTCTCTTATTATATCATAATGCCTTTTTAGTATAATAGGGTATATGACTCCGATTCCTCAATGGTTAAAAGATTTAGTCGGCCGCAACAAAGCGGCCTTGCGTTCTTCCGCCGCACTGGGCGCGGAGGACTCCATTAAGCGCCATACGCTTCATACCGTTTGTCACGCGGCCAAGTGCCCCAACCGGGGAGAATGTTTTAACTGCGGCGACGCGACGTTTATGGTTATGGGGGATATTTGTACGCGCGGCTGCCGTTTTTGTGCGGTGGGCCGCGGCAGTCCGCTTCCGCTGGACCCGGGCGAACCCGCCCGCGTGGCCGAAGCCGTTAAAGAGTGGGGTATCCGCTATGCCGTTTTAACCATGCCCACGCGCGACGATTTGCCCGACGGCGGAGCCGCCCATTTTGCGCGCGTGATTGAGGCCATTCACCAAACCGCTCCGGGTGTGAAAGTAGAACCGTTAATTTCGGATTTTAAGGGAAATTTAGATGCGTTGAAAACCGTTCTTTCCGCCGGGCCGGAAGTCTTGGCGCATAACGTGGAAACGGTGCCGGAATTATACGCATCCGTGCGTATCGGCGCGCAGTACGAACGGACGCTGAACGTGTTGGCTGAAAGCAAAAAAATCGCGCCGCATATCCTTACTAAAACGGGGTTTATGGTAGGGCTTGGCGAAACGGACGCGCAGATTAAAAATTTGATGAAAGGCCTTCGCTCGGCGGACGTGGATTTATTAACCATCGGGCAGTATTTGGCTCCGTCCGCGTCACACTATCCCGTGGCGCGTTACCCGGAGCCGGAAGAATACCGCGCTTGGGAAGCGTATGCGCTCACCCTGGGGTTTAAAGGCGTGGCGAGCGGCCCGCTGGTGCGCAGCAGTTACCGCGCGGGCGCGTTGTATGCGCGGGCTAAGGGCCTTCCGGCTTGCAAAGGCAAGTAGATAAGGTATAATAAAAGTATGAGGAAAATTTTATTTTTAACGCCTGTTGCTTTTTTACTGTGCGCTTGCGCCGGGATGCCGCCCGCGTGGTGGAACCCGGGGAATACGTATTCCAGCACCTCACGCCAGACGGTGTCTGACGAAAAACCGCGCGAACGCGTGATTACGCCTTCGGCCATTGAGCAAATGCCGACGGAAGAAAAAATCGCCGTGCAGGACGAGAGTTTCGAAGAGATGATTTTAACGCCGCTGCAAGACGAAGAAACCGAAAACGATACGGGGGAATCGTCGGCGCAGAGTGTGCCGCAGGGGGGAAATATGCTCCCTCCGCCCAGCGTGTTGGAGTGATAACTGCTGGTGTTAACTGATGATTTTTGCACAAGGAGTAAAACGAAAAGTTTTGCTCCTTGTGCCTTTTAAGGATAAACAATTTTCCAAATGTGAATCCTTACTTTTTGTGCAAGCGGCCCGCAGGGTAAAAGTAAGCAAAAAACTCGCCGCCAAAGCTCCATAAAAAGCAGTTCCCTGCGGGAAATTTTATAACTCGCTTTGCTCGAACAATACAATTTATTATTTATTATCCGCTTTTAAGAAAAAAGGGAGATCCCGTGCAGAAACACCACGGGATGACTTTAAATATACAAAAAAATAAT
>JAUNWB010000208.1 GCA_030540535.1 Elusimicrobiales bacterium | reverse complement strand
CAAGCTCCCTCCCCCGGAACCGGAAATAAAAAGCTGTTCGGGGAGTTCCACGCAAGCGTGCGGGTGCTTAAACAAAGGAACGCAGAGCCGCACGTGTAATACGACGACGGGTGAATGGAGTGACTGGAGCGCGTGCAGTATCAGTGACGCTTGCGAATGCACGGGCACCAAGCCGAACGCAAGCCAAGACTGCAATAAATGCGGTACGCAAACAAGAACGGTCACGTGCGACAGTACTACGGGCGAATGGAAAACGGGTTCCTGGGGGACGTGCAGTAAAACGGTGGCCCAGTGTACTAACTGCCCGGAGGGGAAAGTATACGATGAAGCATCCGATAAATGCGTTTGTGCTACAAGTGCGGCTGATTGGGGTTGCGTAGATACTTGGGAATGTGACGATGGCTCCTTTGTTGAGCCTTTTTGGAACGAAGAAACCTGTACATGCGAGGGAAGCTGTCCGGAACCGACAAATGAGCCGCGTTATTTATTATGCTCAAGAGTGAACTGGATGGAAGCAATGGGAAAAGTGAATACACATAAAACTCGGCAGGAAGCAAAACAAGCCTGCGAAGAATACGGACAAGACGTACAGTTTTGTGAATCATTCCCCCCAAGTATGGATTGCCCTGACCCGAACCGTCCGTGCAAAGAAACTCCGGGGTGGGGCCGGTGCTTTTATTGCGGATATGAACCGTGTCATGGAGTTCTGGGGATTGGGTCATGCAGTACTTGCGATTGTTACTGCGGTGTCGGTTAAAAATAAATCACTATAAAATAAAAACCCCCGAAGTTAAACTTCGGGGGTTTTAGGGTTGTTGCGTTTTGTTTAAATTACTGATACCGTGTTGATTTTTTGCCGCCGTCGTAGGCGTAGCCTAGGTTGTGGCGGATGAGTTCTTCGGCCAGGTCTTTGCCTGTGTTATTTGTTACGTCGCACAGCAGGCGGAAGTATTTGTCGCGCCCGCAGTCCGTCAGCGTGACGGGGGCGTCTTCCAAAAACGCTTTGGTAAACGCTTTGGCTTTTTGCGCCAGGCGTTTTTCTTTTTCGGTTTTGCCTTTTATTTCGGGGCAGTCCACGCCGCGCACGCGCACGGGTACTTTTTCGCAGTAGACGGCAAACGAGCAGTTTAGGTTAATTTTAAACGTGTCCCCGTCATAAACGGACGCAACGGACACATTTTTAAACATGTCCCCGTCTTCCACGTCCCCGGTTTTGGAAAGCGGCTTGCCCTGCTGCTGGAGTACAATCAAAACCGCCGTTGCCAAAACGGAAGCCCAAAATTTTACCGTTTTATTTGTAGAGGAGCGGCGTGCGGTTTTGCGTCTGCGGCGGGCCATGTTATCGCTCCGGGAACAGCACTTTTAACGCTTTGGGTTCCACCGCAATTTCCAGCGTATTCTGCGTTTTGCGCGGTTCGCCGTCGATGTGGTAGACGATGTCCCCCGGCAGGCGGATGAGGGCGCGTTTGACGTGCTTGGTTTCCGTTACGCCAAAAGGCCGCCAGTCGTCCGTAAAAAAGAAAGGCGCGGCCAGGGCCAGTTTCCATTTGGGGGCATCCGTTACCGTTACCATATCCAAAAGCCCGTCGGTCAGACTCGCTTTCGGGGCGATTTTAAAATTGCTTCCGTACTGCCGCCCATTGGCAAACACCAGCGTCAGCGGCGCGGTTTTGGTTTGCACATCGTCGGCGGTCAGGTCCAGCGTTTTGGGTTTGTAGGATAAAGCGGTTCTCGCGCCGATTTTAAAATACGGCCACATGCCGCGTTTGCCCGTTTTGCCGTGTTCCATAAACTGCCAGGCGATGTCGGCCTCGATGCCGACTCCGGCCAGGTTGAGGAATAATTCCCCGTTGGCGCGGCCCGCGTCACACGGGACGGCTTTGGCGCGCTGCAGGCGCATGACGGCTTCTTCAAAAAGAAGCGGCATCCCCAATTCGCGCGCAAATCCGTTGCCGGACCCGCGCGGAATGACGCCCAGCGCCGTGTCGGTTCCCACCAGCCCGCGGGCGGTTTCGTTAATCGTGCCGTCCCCGCCGATGGCGACGGCCGCTTCAAAACCCATTTCCGCGGCCTCTTTCGCAAGTTCCGTGGCGTGGCCGGGGGCTTTGGTAAGGCGCATGTCCGCGCCCGGAAAATTAAGCTGTATGCACGCGGCGAGCTGTTCCAAGTCCGCCTGGCGTTTGCCGCTTTTGGGGTTTAAAATAAAACGGATTTTCATAGTTTTTTAAGTGTTTGTTCCGAAACGGAATTTTTATTTTCAAGCGTTAAAAGCGCGTCGTGGATGCGTTCGGCCTTAAGCATCCCGTTGCCCACGCCGGCCAGTTTGGCTCCGGCGGATAAAATAAACACCATCAGCACCGCAAACAAACCCAGGTTGGCGATTTGGTTTACGCCCTGCATGGGGATTTGCATGGGGCCGTACTGCGTGTTAATGCGCATGTCCGCCATCTGCACCACGGGCGCGACGGGCTGCCGGTCCGCAAACACTTTGTACATGCCCATGACGGAAAACAGCATCATCATCAGTCCCGCGCAAATAAGTAAATAGCCAAAAATTTTATTCATAGTTCCTCCTGATAAATTATAACAAAACGGTTAACAGGTCCGTCAAAGCGTTAAGTTTTGTGTAAGGCGGATTTTCGGGCTCTTCGGTTTCTTCGTGTTTCCAGTTGTCCTCGCATGGAATCCACACACCCTGCGCTCCAGCCTCTACGGCGGGGAGTACGTCGGACTTTAGCGAATTGCCCACCATTAAAATATTTTCCGAATTCACGTTCCACGCCCGGAATATGGAGCGGTAGACGGCCGTGTCTTTTTTGCTGACGATTTCCACCCGCCCGAACAACGGCAGCAGGCCGGATTCTTCCAGTTTGCGTTCCTGCGCCAATAAATCCCCTTTGGTGATAACGGCCAGGTGATAGTTGGTCGCCAGTTTTTCAAGCGTTTCTTTTACGCCGGGCAGCAGAACGACGGGTTTGGACAACAGGTTTTTGCCCAGGTCCAAAATTTTGCGTATGGCCGGGGCGGCTTCGTCGGCGGGCAGTACGTCCAGGGCGGTTTGAATCATGGAAAGCGTAAAACTTTTTACTCCGTAGCCGAACGTATCCAGATTGGCCATTTCGGTTTGGAAGAGTTTGTCCTCCGCTTCGCGTTCGGTCAGTTTATGTTTTAATAAAGCGTAAAATTCCCGTTCCGTGCGGCGGAAATAGGGTTCGTTTTGCCACAGCGTGTCGTCCGCGTCCAGGCAGACGTGCGTGATTTTTTTTGCGTTCAAAGCCATAAGCCTCCGGGCCGGGCATCCCCGTATTTTGATATACTTTATTATATATGTTTATTTGAAAGAAGGTCTTATG
>JAUNWB010000207.1 GCA_030540535.1 Elusimicrobiales bacterium | reverse complement strand
CAACCTTTGTGGATAACCATGAACGAAGAAAGAATAGCATCGTTTTTAAATAATCATCAAGAACAGTACCGGATGTTTATTGAGGAATCAGAAAAACAGGAAGAAAACTATCAGTTCGCCGCCGCCAAAGACATTGAAGTTTACCTTCCGGCCGAATAATTTACACACCAAAAAGCCCTCCCGCCGGGAGGGCTTTTTTTATTCCTTTTTTATTTGTTATGCAGTTGGTACCACTGGAGCATTAAAATGGTTTTGGCGTCCGTAATTTCGCCTTTTTCCACCATTTTATAGGCTTTTTCCAGCGGAAATTTTTGCACGTTTAAAAATTCGTCTTCATCCGGGCAGTCTTTGCCGCGTTTAAGACCCGTAGCCACGTACAAATGCTGTTCTTCGTCCGAAAACGCGTTGCACGGGTGAAAAACCAACGCTTCTTTTAAAGATTTGGCCGTCAGTCCCGTTTCCTGCTTGAGTTCCGCGCGCGCGCAGGCCAAAAACGATTGGCCTTTCTCGCGCTTGCCGGCCGGGATTTCCCACGTAACCTGGCGGATAGGATAGCGGTACTGCTGTACCAGATAGACGTGGCCGTCCTCCACGGGCAAAATGCCACTGGCGCCGTGGTGTTCAAAATAAATGCGGGTAGACGTATTTCCGTTGAGTAATTTTACCCCGTCCAATCGTACGTTCAGCACGCCCTTATAGAGAAGTTTGGAAGAAATTTTTGTTTCTTTTAATTTACTATAATGTTTCATATAAACATTTTACACCATTTGGACCGTTCCCCGGCACCCGCCGGGCCCGCCCCGACAGATTTTAAACAAGGATTTTAACCATGGCCGAATTTGTACAGCTGCACAACCACACCGAATACTCGCTTTTGGACGGCATGCTCCGCGTGTCCGAAAACCACAAGCCTTCCAAATTTTTGCAGGGTTTGGCGGCGCAGGGCATCCCCGCCATGGCGATTACCGACCACGGCAACATGTACGGCGCACTCGATTTTTACGAAACGGCCAAAGCGGCGGGCATTAAACCAATCGTCGGGTGCGAGTTCTACATCACCGAAGGCAAATATACTGAAAAAGACAAATCCCGCACCGGCCACCTGACCCTTCTCGCCCGCAACCACGAGGGGTACCTCAATTTAATGAAGTTAAACTCGCTGGCGTGGGTGGACGGATTTTACTATCATCCGCGTATTGATAAAGAAATTTTAGCCAAACACAGCGGCGGGCTGTTGTGCCTTTCCGGCTGTTTGAAAGGTTTTTTATCCCAATACGTACGCATGGACGGCGGGTTTGAAAAAGCCTGCGCGCTCGCCAAAGAGTACGAAGATATTTTCGGCGAGGGCAACTATTATATTGAACTCATGGACCACGGCATCCGCGAGGAAGTGGAATCTCTGCCGCTGTTAAAAGATGTAGCCAAAATGACGGGTATCCCCGTCGTAGCTACCAACGACTGCCACTACGAGAAAAAAGAAGACTGGGAAGCGCACGATATTCACGTTTGTATTGCCACGGGAAAAACGCTTAACGACCCGCACCGCATGCAAATGTCACACGAGCTGTATTTTAAATCGCCCGAAGAAATGTGCGAGCTTTTCTCCCACACGCCCGAAGCGTGTTCCAACACCTTAGCCATCGCCGAAAAATGTAATTTGGAATTTCCCAAGCACGGGTTTATTCTGCCCAATTTCGATATTCCCAAAGAATTCCCCAACTCCGCCGAATACTTTAAAGATTTGTGCCGCAAAGGCCTCACCAAAAAAATGAACGGCAACGTGCCGGACAATTACTGGAAACAGCTGGAATTTGAATTTAACGTCATTATCACGATGGGGTTCGACTGTTACTTCCTCATCGTGCAGGACTTTATCAACTGGGCGCGCGCAAACGGGATTCCGATAGGCCCAGGCCGCGGTTCCGGCGCGGGTTCGCTGGTGGCGTACAGCATGGACATCACGCGCGTGGACCCCATTCAAAACAAACTGCTGTTTGAACGCTTTTTGAACCCGGACCGCGTCAGCATGCCCGACTTGGATATCGACATGTCCGACGCCGGGCGCGAACGCGTCATCGACTACGTGCGCGGCAAATACGGGCACGACAAAGTTTCCCAAATCATCACGTTCGGAACGATGAAAGCCAAACTGGCGCTTAAAGACGTGGCGCGTGCCATGGAAATCCCCGTGGCCGAAGCCAACCGTATCGCCAAAATGATTCCCAACGACCCCAAAATGACGTTGGAAAAAGCGCTGGAAATCAACGAACTGCGTAACGAAGTAACCAATAACGCGCAAAGCAAACGGCTGTTTGAAATGGCGCGCAAAATCGAAGGCTTAAAACGCCACACGGGTATCCACGCCGCCGGCGTACTGATTACAAAAGAAGCCGTGTCCGAATACGTACCGCTGGCCCGCGGGGCGCGCGACGCCATCACCACCCAGTTCGAAGGGGAACCGTGTTCTAACCTCGGGCTACTTAAAATGGACTTTTTGGGTCTGCGCACGCTGACGGTTATTGATAACGCCGAAAAAATGATCCGCGCGCGGCACAACCCCGATTTCGACATCAACAAAATTCCGCTGGACGACAAAAAAACGTACGATATGCTCTCCGCCTGCAAAACGCTGGGTATCTTCCAGTTAGAAAGCGGCGGTATGCGCGACTTGATTAAAAAATTACAGCCCTCGCAATTCAGCGACTTGTCCGCCTTGGTGGCGCTCTACCGCCCCGGACCGATGGAATCGGGCATGATGGATATGTTCGTGCGCCGCAAAAGCGGGCAGGAAAAAATCGAATACGAAACGCCTCTTTTGGAAGAACCGCTCAAAGACACGTACGGCTGTATGCTGTACCAGGAACAGATTATGGAAATTTCCAAACGTCTGGGCGGGTTTACCCCCGGCGAGGCAGACACGCTGCGCAAAGCCATGGGTAAAAAGAAAATCGACGTAATGGAAAAATTCGGTAAAAAATTCGTCGAAGGCTGCAAAGAACATAAAATTTCCGAAAAAACGGCCACCCACATTTACGAACAGATGAAGGCGTTTGCCGGATACGGGTTTAACAAATCGCACTCGTACGCTTACGCTTTGGTGTCGTACCAAACGGCCTATTTAAAAGCCAATTACCCGATTGAATTTATGTGCGCCGCGCTGACCAACGAAATCGGCCACAACGCCATCGGCGCGGACGACAAAGAAAACAAAATCGTTACGTATCTGGAAGAAGCGCGCAGTATGGGCTTTGAAATTCTGCCGCCGGACGTAAATACATCCCCGCCGGAATTTTCCGTGGAAACGGTGGACGGCAAGGAATGCATCCGCTACGCGCTGGAAGCCATCAAAAACGCCGGGGC
>JAUNWB010000206.1 GCA_030540535.1 Elusimicrobiales bacterium | reverse complement strand
ATGTTTATATTTTTTTCGTCTGAAAACCTCCTTTCTGCGCCAAAAAATCCGGGTTTTAAAAATTACCCAAAAAATAAACCCCGCCAAAGTGCGTGCGCAGGGTTTATTTTTTTACAAATTCCGTTTAGTTAGGCAACGCGTCACCTAAGTCTAAATCGTTTCCGTCTTCAATACCATTCAATTTGTTTTTAATCAGTTTTTCGGTCAGTTGGCGGACGCGGTTCATGATTTTGTTACCGACTTGGTCAATCACTTGTTCGTTGCCTTTGACCATTTTTTTCAGTTCGTCCGTTCTTACGCCGAGCGTACCCGCCATTTTATTTAACGCTTCTTCGGAGAGTACGACATTGTTTTTGCCGATTAAGATATCGTCCAGTTCATCAGCTCCGATGCGGGCGGCTTTAGCCATATCCGTTTTCACGCGGCTGATGGCGATTTTCAGTTCCTTAGAGGCGAACTCTTCCGGCACGCTGAATTCTTCCGCCAGCAGTTTGGCCAGGGTGGAAGTATCAGCCTGCGGCAAGAGGATGCCGGTTCTGTCGAACAGGGCTTCTTGTCTGGCCGCTACCACTTCCTGCGAGGCCGGTTTGCGCCAGGAGAACGGGTTGGCGTGGTGGAACATGTTGATGATACCCATCGCACCGCCGATGAGAGCCAGCGGGATAATCATGCGGTCGAAGGCGATGGTCGCTGCGTTTGCCGCCGTTTCCGGCATAATCAAGCTGGCCAGGGTCGGGATCAAGCAGCACGCTACAACCGCGCTGGTGGAAAGCGTACCCGTTAAGGTGCTGTAGGCATTGTTATATTTCGTTTTATCATGGTCTTTCATGATGTTGAACGAGAACGTAAACATGTTACCCAACAGACCGTTTGTTAACACAACCGGGATTAAGGCCAGGGGGCCGGCATCCGGGCCCAAACCGTACAGTGTAGCGATGCTGGCTAAGGCCGTTACACCGGAGATGGTCATCATTTTCTGGTTATATTTCGGTACGTTGTTGAATTTCTCCATCAGTTTGGTGGCGGTCATGCGTCCGGCCAATACCGGGGCCATGGTAGCCATACCGGTCAAGAAGGTTTCAAACGCGTTGGCTACGTCGCCGGAAGCGATACCCTGCATCCAGGGCGCCTGGGCCAGTACTTCAGCGGAGGAATTATAGAAGTTGGATAGTCCTTGCAATCCGGCCAACGACTTGTTAATCATGCCTTTGGTGGCAACGCTGACCATGGTTTCCGAACCGCAGAAGGCCAACAGTCCGCCGAATACAGACCATACTTTCGGGTCCGCCATAAATTTCTTCCAGGACATTTGGCCTTTTTCAGCCAATTTGGAAAGTTCCGCCTGCGTTTCAGAGGCTGTGGCCACTTTCTTTTCAGCCTGGGCAAGCGGCAAGTCGGCTCTTAACAATCTAACAAGCGCGCTGACGGCGGGGATGGCCAAGAGGCCGTACATCGCCTGCCACGGCGCACCGAGCAAAGCTACGGCCGCGGCGAAAAAGCCGTAAGTCATGAGCGAACCGACGGATTTCCATACCTGGCCGGAGGATACGATGCTGCCGGCGTCTTTACCGCGCAAGAGCTGTTTGGCTGTGGGGTTGGCAATTTGCTGAATACCGGCGCCGCCCAAACCCGTTAACAGGAACGCGGAGATAACGGAGGCCATGCTTACTTCCGGCGAAGCGCCCATAGCGGTGGCCAACACGGGCAGCATAGAACCGCTCAGAATGGCACCCACGGATCCGGTCAATACAGGGCGGGCGCCGTATTTTTTGATTAACGGCTGGTACAGGAACGCCGCCAGGTTGGTGAAGTAAATACCGGTGGTCAACGCGGTAGCCCAGCTGTCGGCGGACGGGCCCAAGACGTCTTTGTATTCGTTTTTCATGGCGTCTTTCAAGAAGCGGCCCGTAGAGGAATAGCCCATAATCGTAAATACGTTTTCCAGGGCGCCCAGGCGGTTGGGGACGGATTGGATAACCACTACCGGCATATCGCCCAGGTTTTTCAACACGACGGTCGTTACTTTTTTATCGTGATAATATACTTTTTTCGAGCCGTCGGTTCTATACAGGTTGCCGTAGGTGTCTACCACCAAACTCCAGCCTTTTTTAAGTTTTTTGAAGATTTTATCGTTGTCGGACACGGCAACGGTGAAAATTCTTTTTTGGGTCAGTCCTTCACGGCTTTTGAGCAGAATGTTGGTGTGCATGAAGGGAAAATCGGCCAAACCCGTTTCCAGCGTTTGCGGGGCAAAACCCAGCTGGGCGTTCGGCGCGCCGGTTACGCGCAGGGCGCTGCCGACGTAATCCCGCAATACTTTGGCGTAGTCGTAAACTTCTCTTTTATACGGAACCGTAACTTCCTGGCCGTCTTCGGCTTTGCGGTTGAAACTTTTTTCTTCCACGGTCACCAGGGGGGCCTCGCTGCTGTTAATGGCGGCGCGTACGGCCTGTAAGTCCGCTTTGACGGAGTTGGCGACTAACGTTTCCAGCACTTTTTCTTCCAGCACGTCGATATCGGCGGCGGTGGGAGATTTTACCTGTTTCGGGGAGAAGAAAGCCATTACTTTGCGGCCCGCTTTTTGCAGCCACGTCAACTGGCGGCCGGAAACAGCATCCATAATTTCGCGGCGGGCGATGTTGGTAAGCGGCAGCTCTTCGAGCGCTACGGCCAAGGAAGCCATGGAGTCCTTCGTGGAGGGGGACACCTTGGCGGCTTTGAACGCGGCGGTCAGTTCTTCTTTAAGAAGCGTAGCATAGACTTCTTCGGACTGTACGGGCTGCTGTTTATATTTGGCGTAAACGTCTTCAAGGGTTCTGTTAATTAAATTGTCCACGTTTCCGTCAAAAGCGGCTTCTTCTTCCGCACCCGCTGCGGCAGCCGGAGTTTCGGGAGGAACGGCGCCGTTACCGCCCGCGGCGGCCGGAATTTCGGTGGCGTTTAAAGCCAGGCCGTCGGCGGCGGTGGTTTCAATTTTTAAACCGTTTTGAATCGTCGGGATAGCGGATTCTTTGGTAATTAACTGCCCGGCTTCATCGGAGATGATTCTGGCATTTGCGCCTTCACGCAAAGAGAGCCAGTCTTCCGCGGCTTGGGCGGAAGTGTTTTCGTGGTGGAGGTTTAACGGATTCCATTTTTGCAAATAGGTCTTGGCTTCCTCGGTTAACGCGGGGACTTTCCCTTCGGCAACGGCGGGAAGTTCCACAGGAAGCGCGTGGGCTTTGGCGTAATCGGCGATCCCCTGCCAGTGGGCGGGCAGCGTACCGTTAACCGTGCGCAGTTCGGCCAATTCCTGCAATTTTCCGGGCACATTCAAGCTCAGGAGCGCGCGGGAAGCGATTACATCAGTATAAGCGGTAAATTGCGCGGGAGCGGCTTTG
>JAUNWB010000002.1:16677-18526 GCA_030540535.1 Elusimicrobiales bacterium | reverse complement strand
GACGTACTGTTAATTACGCCTATTTGCCCGCACACGCTCCACCAGCGGCCGCTGATTCTGCCCGCCGGGGGTGAATTGGAACTGGTCCCCGCGTTTAAAAATAAAGAAGACGGAGCAGTACTCAGCGTAGACGGTCAAATCAATTTAATCCTGCCGTCCGGCGCGCGCGTAAAACTCACGCGCAGCCCGTTAAAAGCCAAACTGCTTTGCACCGAAGAGCGCGACTTTTTTTCCATCTTAAACCGCAAACTAAACTGGGGGGCCCGCTGATGTTAAAACGGATGCGCGTAGAAAATTTTGCCATTATTTCGGACTTAACGCTTGATTTCGCTCTTGGTCTAAACGTATTTTCGGGCGAAACGGGGGCGGGGAAATCCATCGTTATTGAAGCGCTCGGTTTCGTACTCGGCGCGCGCGGGGACGTGTCCGTCATTAAAGACGGGGCGGACCGCATGCGCGTAACCGCCGAATTTTCTTCGGATATGCTCCCCGAAACCCTGCGCCGCGAACAGCAAATTTCCGGCGACGCATTTACCCTGCGCCGCGAACTGGACCGCAAAGGCAAAGGAAAAGCATACGTGGACGGCCGCACCGTTACCGTTTCCACGCTCGCGCAAATCGGAAAATACCTGGTGGATTTCCACGGTCAGCACGAACACCAAAGTTTGATGCACGCTTCCGTCCATTTAACGCTTTTGGATAAATTCGCCCAATACGAAGACCTTTTATCCCAAACCAAAGCCGCCTGGCAAACCATGCAGGACGCGCGTGAAAAACTGGACGCCGTGCGCCTTAACGAGCAGGAAAAAGAACGCCTGCTCGACCTGTACGCTTACCAATTAAAAGAAATTGAAGACGTAAACCCTACGGCGGATGAAGATTTGCAGTTGGAGCAGACGCTCCCGAAAATGAAACACGCGGGACGGCTGCTTGAAGAAGCCTCCGACGCCTACGAAGAACTTTACGCGGCGGAAGACTCCGCCGTTACGCGCGCCGCGCGCGCCGCGCGGCTGATTGAAAGCATGGCGGAACTGGACGAAAACTTAAACGCCCTGGCCGCCGACGTAAATTCCGCCGTCCTCACGCTGGAAGACGCGGCCTCCACGCTTTCTTCCTATAAAGACGACATCAATTTAGAGCCCGACGCACTGGACAAAATGCTCGGCCGCCACGAAAAATTAAAACGCTTAAAAGCCAAATACGGGCCCGAAATCCAGGACGTGCTGGCCACGGCCGACGATTTAAAAACCAAAATCAAAAATTTACAAAACGCCGAAGAACACGAACTGGAACTGCAAAAAGAACTGGAAACGGCGCAAAAACAACTGTTGCAGCTGTCGCGCAAACTGCATGAAAAACGCATGGCCGCGGCCGAAAAACTTTCCGCGCTCATCACGGAACAAATCCGCCCCCTCGGTTTCAACCAGGTGCGTTTTTCCGCCGCCGTGGAAATGGACGAAGAAAACCCCGGCCCCACGGGCGCGGACAAGGTGGAATTTTTGTTTTCCCCCAATCCGGGCCAGTCTTTACGGCCTTTAAAAAACATCGCGTCCGGCGGGGAAATCTCGCGCGTGATGCTGGGGCTTAAAACCGTTTTGGCTCCTACCGTACCCGTCATGGTGTTTGACGAAGTGGACGCGGGCATCGGCGGGGAAACGGGTCGCCTGGTGGGCGAAAAGCTCCACAAGGCAGCCGAAGGCCGCCAAGTGCTTTGCGTAACGCACCTGGCGCAGGTGGCCGCACAGGCGGACCAAAATTTCCGCGTGGAGAAAAAGGCCGCGCACAACGCCACGGACGTAATCATCACGCCGCTTTCCGGCGACCATTTAACCGCCGAAATCGCGCGCAT
>JAUNWB010000002.1:0-16667 GCA_030540535.1 Elusimicrobiales bacterium | reverse complement strand
CGGCAACGCCGACAAACGCTCCGCCGCTTTCACCCACGCGCGGGAACTTTTACAGGAGGCAAAACGTGTCTAAAAAATATCTTCCCCACCATTGGCTGAATTTTAAAGCCTTATCCGTTATTTGGACGGTTTTCTTTTACTTAACGCTTGCGTTCGGCTTATATGCGGCCTATAACTGGATATTGGTTTTACAGCTGCCCGCCGAATTTTGGCAATATAATTCCGCCCCGCTCAAACAAATTTACGGCTACGCCGCCGGGGCCGCGCTGCTGGCCTGCACGGCGGAACTGGCCGTTTTGCGGGTGATGGCGGTACTTAAAAAAACAAAAAAAGCGCTGGACGAAAAATAATTCTCTTTTGGGGTTGGCGGAGGAGCGTTTTAAGCGCCAAACTAAAGAGAAAGGAACTTGTCGCCATCCGGCGGTTCTTTTGATACAATAAGGATATAGGGGGGTAAACAGTTTCCCCGTATCACAAGGAGTGTGCATTATGTCTAAATGTTGCAAATGCGGCAAATGGTGGCCGCACAACTGGTTGTGCCTCAAAGGCTTATACGTATTTTTTATCGCGATGTTTTACCTGGCGTTGGTTTACGCCGTATTCCAGGCCGTCGCCGTGTTAAGACACCCGCTGCTTACCGGCGGTGAAATGTGGGCCGCGCTGGCGTTCTATGTTATCAGCGACTTGGGCGCCGCCATCGGTTTCTTAACCATCGCCAAAGTACTCGGCGTACTGCGCAAAATTAAAAAGGCCGTCAGCCCCTGCTGCTGCAGCCGCGAAGAAAACGCCGAAAACCACATCGAAACCGTTGTGGAACACGAATCCAAATAACAAGTAGCGGCGCGCCCCGTGCGCGCCGCTTTTTGCCCAACAAATACCCGGAGTACCCCGCCGAATGAAAAAAATTTTCGCTTTCCTTTTCGCTTTATGCTGCACCGCCGCGCCGCACGCCGAAACGTTAAAAATGAAAAACGGCGACCTAATTACCGGCTCCATTTTATCCCAAACCGAATACACCTTAAACCTGGCCACTTCCTACGGGAACATTACGCTCAACCAGCGCGAAATTGAAGAAATTTTGCCCGACAAACACCGCCTTATTTTAAAAGGCGGCACGCAGCTGGTCGGCGTGATTTTGGACATGGACGAATTTAATTTAAAACTCCAAACCGACGACGGCTCCACCGTAAACGTGGACATGCCGCAAATCGTCAGCATTGAAACGTACGATTACGACCGCGGCGAAAAAGCCCAACAGCAAATTGTGGAACAGCAAATCGAACGCCAACAGCAACAGGCCGCCGCACAGGCCCAGGCCGCCGTACGCACCGAAACCAAACAGGTGGAAGCCGCGGGCGGGCTGTCTTTTGACTCCGATATCGACCAAGTTTTTGACGCTAAAAAAGCCACCGTGGTGAACGGAGCGGTAGTAACGCCGTCGGCCGCCGTACAGCAGGCCGCGCCGCGTCCGCTTACCGACGAAGAAGCCTTCCTGCGCAACGTAAAATCCGGCCAGGTTACGCAACAGGAATACGCCTCCGCGGCCAAAGAGGAACTTTCCGCAAAAAAACCCGCCAAACAAGAAGCCAAACCGGCGGTGAAACAAAAAGAAAAGAATTTTTCGAAATATTTTTCCGTACAGGCCGGCGCGATGCCGCTTGATTTAAAATTATCCAACAGCGCGCGCCCGGGATTTGAAACGGAAGAAGGCTCTGCGGACGTAGGCGGCACCAGTGTGGCGGTTTCCAGCAAATTTTTATGGCGCGTAAAAGAAAGCAACCTGTGGCTGGGCCCCGTACTGGGCGTTGGCAACGTGCCCAACAATTCGTTTGAAGACCGGGACCAGGCCGTTTTGGACGCCAACGACAAAAACATCGCCGAAGGGAAAGACCCGTCCTACCCGGACCCGACGGTAAAAACCAGCGGGCAGATTTTAACGTTCGGCGCGGTCGCGCATTATTACGTAAACCCCGAAAGCCGCTTTGCTTTCTATTTGGCCGCCTCCGCCGCTTACGAAATGTTAAAACTCAACTACCGCGGCGAAATAAACAGCAAAGAAATTAATTCCAACGGTTTTGCCGGGTCGGCCGGGCTCGGTGTGGAAACCTGGGTGGATGACGTGATGGTCGGCCTCGAAGTGCGGCAGGTGTTTGCCAAACGCTCGGACGATTTAAAAGATTCTTCCGCTTCCAACACCGTCATTCAAGCCCAGCTGAGCTGGAAGTTTTAATGAACATACTTGTTTTACCCAACGCTTTTAAAGGTTCTTTAAGCGCGGCGAAAGCCGCGCTTCTTTTCACGCGCGAATTGGAAAAAAACCACAACGTGCGCGCCTTGCCGGTTTCGGACGGCGGCGACGGATTTATCGATTTTTTCCGTACCTTAGACCCCGACGCACGGCTGATTTCCCTGCGCGCCAAAAACGCGTTTTTAAAAAACCGCCGGACGGACTTTTTATTATTATCCGACGGGAAAACCGCCGTTATTGAAACGGCGCGCGTGTGCGGGCTGGGAAACGCCAAAAAAGAAGAGCTGGACCCGCTGGGAGCCTCTTCCTACGGCGTGGGGCAGGTATTATCAGCTGCCGTAAAAGCCGGAGCGAAAACGATTTACGTGGGCTTAGGCGGAGTAGCCTGCAACGACGGCGGTGCGGGCATGGCGGCGGCCTGCGGCGCAAAAATTTTTGACAAAAAAGGCACGCTCCTTCCGCCGGGAGCCGCCCCGTTGTTAAACGCACGTGCGGCGGATTTTTCCGCACTTAAAAAAACGTTTCAGGGGATTCAAATTTTTGGCGTGGCCGATGTAACCAACCCGCTTTTGGGCCCGAAGAGTTCGGCCAAAGTGTTCGGCCCCCAAAAAGGCGCCACGCCTGCACAGGTAAAAATGTTGGATAAAGCCATGGCCGCGTGGGCCGGAACAATCAAACAAGCCACGGCAAGAAATATCGCCCATGCGCCGTCCACCGCCGCGGCGGGCGCGATTGCGGCGGGACTCGCGGGCTGTTTTGGGGCAAAACTGTTGTTAGGGTCCGAATTTTTATTTCAAAAAGCGGGGCTGAATGAACATTTTAAATGGGCCGATTTAGTGATTACCGCCGAGGGGAAACTGGACCACCAAACCTTCTACGGCAAAGCGCCGCTGGCCGTTTTAAAATTGGCTAAAAAACATAAAAAACCCGTGCTGTTTATTTGCGGGCAAATTGAAGAAAAAGCGTTGCGCGCGCAAAAATACGCGCCGGACAAAATCGCCGTACTGACGGATTTTGCATCTAACGCGCAAGACGCGCAAAAAAACGCCGCAAAATATCTGCGGCGCATTTGCAAAAATATCTGATTCTATTGCCGTTTATCGCACAAAAAGGCCGCAAAGCAATAAATCTTTGCGGCCTTTTCGAACAATCAAACAAACTATTTAAGTTCGGACGTGCAGTGCGGGCAGCGCGTGGCTTCCAGCGCGATTTCGCTGCAGCAGAACGGGCATTTTTTCGTCGTCGGGGCGGCGGGAGTTTCTTCTTTTTTGGGCGCGTTTACTTTGTTGATTACTTTAATCAGCAAGAAAATACAAAACGCCACGATAATAAAGCTGATAACGGCGTTTAAGAACGTACCGATGTTCAGCGTGGTCGCACCGGCGGCCTGCGCCGCGGCCAAAGAAGCGTACGGGCCTTCCTGCGCGCCTTGTTTCAGCACGACAAACCAGTTGGAAAAATCCACTTTGCCCATTAAAAGGCCCAAAGGCGGCATCATGATATCGGCCACCATCGAGTTTACGATTTTCGTAAACGCACCGCCGATAATGATACCGACGGCCATATCAATCACGTTGCCGCGCATAACGAACGTTTTAAATTCGTTGATTACATTTTTAATCATTGCAGTCTCCTTTTTTAATAAGTCCCGCCGCTTGAAAAAGCGGGGTATACAAATCGTTTTCCACGGGATATTTAATTTCTTTCGGGTCCGCGCCGGGGCGGAACTCCACGGGCGCGTTTTCAATCACGCACAGCGGGGATTGTTCCTTCCCTTCCCCCATGCACAAAGCGGCCGCCGAAGCCAGCGAATCGGCCGCGTTTACCAGTGTAACTTCCAGTTTTTTACCAAAAATATCCGGCGTACCGCGTAAATCTTTTACGCCTTTGAACCCGGCATACGCCACCGCCGCGGCCGTTACGCCCGCGCGAAGCGGCAGAATCATGCTGTCCGTTACCAAAACGCCCAGGTCTTTTACGCCCCAGCGCGCACATAACTCCTGCCGCAATTCTTCCGCCGCCGCATAACAATTCCGCGGCAACAGCAGGAGCTTGCCGTCCGCGTTGGATTCGTCTATGCCGGCATTGGTCATAATCATGCCGTCTTTAATGGTCAGCCACGCAAGCGGCGTTTTTAAAGCGGAGGAACTTTCCCGCCGGATGAGCGTTTCTTTTTGCGACACGCTTTCGTACGGTAAAATTTCCCCTTTCCACAGCGCAAACAGCTTGGACGCCACCGCCAAAATGCTCCTTTCCGACGCCTGCGGAATATGGCGCAGAATAAATGCGGGCAAATCTTCCCGCTCTTTAAAAACGGCGGTTTTGACGGCGGTTAATTTCATTCTTCCTCGAACGGGGCCACAAAACTGCAGAAAACTTCGTTAGCCAGAAAAAGCCCCTTAAAACTTAATTTTACTTTTTTTCCCTCACGTAAGAGAAGTCCGCTTTTTACGTGTTTTTCAATTTCCCGCCCGAACATTTCTTCGTCCCGGGCAGACAGTTCCACTCCGTCCAGCTTCCGCAAAGCCAGCATCAGCCGCTCCCCGGCCCGTTCTTTTCCTTCCAGTTGCTCGGAAAATTCCACGGGGGATTCATCCGCGTTTATGCGGCGGAGATATTCGCGTACGTCCGGCGTGTTCTGCCGCCGCACGCCGCCCGTAAAAGACGCGGCCGCGCTGCCCAGCCCAATATAGTCGCCGTCGTTCCAATAATGCGTATTGTGTTTGGCTTCCAACCCGGGCAGCGCAAAGTTGGAAATTTCGTAATGGTGATATCCAGCGGCGGCCAAAGCCGCGTGCGTTTCCTCCAACATGCGACGCATTAAAAGCTGGTCGCAAATTACGCCGCGCTCAAAAAACGGAGTGCCCTCTTCAATCTGTAAACCGTAAACCGACAGATGTTCCGGCCGAAGTGATAACAGCCGCCGCAAACTGCGCAAAAAACTTTCCAGCGTTTGGCCCGGCAGCCCGGCGATTAAATCCACATTGATGTTGTTAAAACCGCCCGCGCGCGCGGCTTCATACGCGCTAAGAAACATCGCCGCATCGTGTACGCGGCCCAGCGTTTTCAGTTCGTCGTCGTTAAAACTTTGCAGGCCGATACTCAAACGGTTGAACCCGGCTTCTTTAAGTACGGACAGTTTGTCGGGCGTCAAACTCTCCGGGTTGGCCTCGCACGTACTTTCTTCAAAACGGGATACGGGGCCGAAATTCTTTTCAATAATCTGCGCCAGTTTTTCAAGCTGTGCGGACGAAAGTACGCTGGGCGTTCCGCCGCCTACATACAGCGTTTCAAACGCGCGCACGGGCGAGTGGGCGGCTTCTTTGCTCATCGCGTCCAAATACTCGTCAATTAAAAACTCCCGGCCCGCAAAAGAAGCGAAATCGCAATAATTGCACTTCTGTTTGCAGAACGGGAGGTGAATATACAAACCGGTTTTCATTATTTTTTATTTTCGGCTTCGTGGTTCAAAAACGCGAAAATGAACGGATCCAAATCGCCGTCCATAACGGCGGTGATTTGGGACGTTTCATGCCCGCTCCGTAAATCTTTTACCAACTGGTATGGCATAAACACGTACGAACGGATTTGGTGCCCCCAGGCGATTTCGCCTTTCTGGCCGTAGCGTTTTTCGGCTTCGCCGCGTTTTTTATCCATTTCCATTTCGTACAGTTTGGCTTTGAGCATTTTCATCGCCGTCTGGCGGTTTTGCAGCTGACTGCGCTCAATGCGGCAGGAAACCACTATACCCGTGGGAATGTGCAAAAGCCGCACGGCCGATTCCACTTTGTTGACGTTCTGGCCGCCGTGGCCGCCGGCGCGGGAGGTTTCAAGCTGGATGTCTTTTTCCGGGATTTCGATATTAATATCTTCGTCGATGTCCGGCAGCACGTCGCACGACGCGAAAGACGTATGGCGGCGGGCATTTGCATCAAACGGAGATACGCGCACCAGGCGATGCACGCCGTTTTCCCCTTTCAAATAACCGTATGCAAACGGGCCTTCCACCATGGCGGAAAGCGTTTTGATGCCGGCTTCGTCGCCGGGTTGCGCGTCCAAAACGGAAAATTTAAAGCCGTGCTGTTCGGCCCAGCGCGTGTACATACGCACCAGCATTTGCGCCCAGTCGCACGATTCCGTACCGCCGGCCCCGGCGTGAATGGTTAAAATGGCGTTTAATTTATCGTTCGGGTCCGACAGGCGGATTTCCCCTTCCTTCTGCGCCACCTGTTTTTCGGTTTCTTTTAAAGACGCATCCAGCGCGGCCAGTTCCGCTTCGTCCTGCATTTCTTTGCACAAATCGAACAGGGCGCGGTCGTCCTCCGTCTTTTTTTGGAGAGCAAAAAACGTGCTGATGGATTTTTTTAATAAATCGATTTGGCGGCTGACTTCTTTGGCTTTTTTGGTGTCGTTCCAAAAAGACGGGTCGGCCGACGCGGCTTCCAGCTCCGCCAATTCTTTTTGCTTGCCGGAGATATCGTCAATCGTTTTTATTTTGGCGACGCGCGCCGCCAACTCGTCTAATTTTTGTTCAACGTCTTTAAATTCAATGTTATTCATACGAAAAAACCGCCACTGAAATAAACAGCGTAAAATAAACCGCCGCGCACAGCCAGGCGAACCAATCGCCCCACTGCGTGTAAAAAGTAACTCTGTCCCCTACCGGCAGGGGCACTTCCGCGCGCAGCACGGCCCGCGTAAACAAGCCGGATTTCTGCTCCACGCGGCCGAACGGATCAATCACGGCCGAAAACCCCGTATTCGCCGCGCGCAACACCGGGCGGCCCATTTCCGCCGCACGCACCGCGTTAATGGCTAAATGCTGGTAAGGCGCGGCCGTATTAAAAAACCACGCGTCGTTGGTGATGTTTACAAACAGTTTGGCGCCCTGCCGCCCCTGCGTCACCCACAACTGCGGAAAAATCGATTCGTAACAAATCGTGCGCCCCAGCGCAACGCCGCCCAAATCAAGCGGGGTCTGCCCCAACGCGCCGGGCGTAAAAGCCCCCAGTTCACCCAGCACTTCCACATCCGGGAAAGCGCCGCGAATCCATTTTTCAAGCGGGATATACTCGCCAAACGGCACCAATTTGATTTTGCGGTAGCTTTGTAAAGTTTCCCCGTCCGGCGACATTAAATACGCACCCACATACTGTGCTGCCCCGTCCGGCACATTGGAGCCGACCAGCTGGTACGCACCGGAATCCGCCGCCACGCGTTTAAATAAATTAAAATAGCGGTCTTCAAGCAGCGTGCCGGGCACCGCACTTTCCGGCCAAACGGCCAGCATCACGTCCGTACCCGTCAAAGACGCACCCATCTCTTCCAGCGTATCCGTAATTTCGGCTTCGAATGTTTCGTCCCATTTTTTATACTGGTCGATATTCGGCTGCATTAACGCCGCATGCAGGCTGAGCAAGGCCTTGCCCGGACGAAGCGGCTGGGAAGGAAGCCGGTAATGCCCAAACGCAAATAGCCCCAAAAACACGAGCGCCGCCATGCACATGTGGCCCACGCCGCGTTTTACACCGGGCAACGCAAACGCCCAGCCGACGCTCGCCCCCGTAAACGCCAGCGCAAAGCTGAGCCCGTATACGCCCGTAAACGAAACGATTTGCAACACTTCCGGCGCGTTCCACTGCGTATACCCCAACATCAGCCATGGGAAACCAAGCCCGTAAAAAGCCAGCGTTTGGTGTACCCATTCAAGCGCGACAAAACCGCACGCGGCCAACAGAGGGAAAAAGAAACCCGTCTTTTTTAAAAAATAACAGCTTCCGCCGAAAACAGCAAACTGCACGGACAACAATCCGCTCAGCCCCAGCCACGCAGCCAGGGACAGCCCCTGCGAAAGCCCGCCGCCGTGCAAACACGTATAATAAATCCAATAAAAAATACCCGCATGGAACAATAAAGCGGTAAACCAAGCATAGAAAAACGAAGACCAAAACCCTTTTGTGCGCGTAACGCCCCAAATAAACGGCGCTAAGGCAAACCAGGCCAGTTCCGGGCGGCTGTTGCGCGGGAAACTTTCATATACCAGCCAGGCCGTCGCAAGTGCGCAGAGAAGCAAAAACAAACCGTTCCCCACACCGGCGCAAAAACGTTTTAAACGCGCGCCGAAAGTAATTTTTTGGCGCGCGTCCTGGTCTGAAATTTTTTCCCGAAACTCTCTCATACGTTAATAATCGATTTCGCAGATGTTCTCGCGGCAGACGGCCACGGCCGACGGACTGCATTCCTTTTCCTGGGAGGGTGCGCTGTCCGGGCACGCTTTGGCAAGTACGCCGGACTGCATTTTGTTAAATTCCAGCGTATACGACGCGTTAATGGCGGTTACGCCTTCCGGCCCGACCAAACAGCCGCACGGATCTTTATCCACAATAATACAGTCGTCATCCGTTTCGCAGCGCAAAATCCGGCGCACTTTGGCTTTTTTGGCCGAAGCCTGCGCGGCTTTTTGATGGGCCTGTTCCTGTGCGGCGGCTTGCTGTTCCGTCATTACGGGCATGGAGATTTCAATCGGATTGTCCTTCGATAAAAACACCGGTATCAGCACCAGCATACACGCGGCGCATACCAACAGACACAACGCTTTTATTTTGATTTTCATAAATTGGCTCCGCAACATTTTTTATATTTTTTGCCGCTCCCGCACGGACACGGATCGTTGCGCCCGATATGTTTAGAAACGGGCGTTCCGGGTTCCGCATGACGGGCGGCATCGTCTTCCTGCGCGCGCTGGGCCGGGGTGCGGCGCGGCGGCAGCTGAAGACGGAAAATATACCCCACCATCATATCGCGCACGCGGTTAAGCATGGCGGAATATAATTTGTAAGATTCTTTTTGATACTCGATAAGCGGGTCTTTCTGGGCGTATCCGCGCAGACTGACGCTGCTTTGCAGCTGGTCGAGTTCGTACAGATTCTGTTTCCACGCGCTGTCCAACAGCTGCAAGAGGAGCATGCGTTCGATTTCCGCAAAATTAATGCCCTGTTCCGTAAAATACAGCACGCGCGCGTTGTACAAATCTTTCACGACGGCGATAATTTCATCCGCAAACGCTTCGCGCGATTTGCGGCCCACATTTTCGGCCGTGTAAGCAAAATCCGCCGGGAAGAAATTGCGCAGACTGACGTTTAAGGTTTCAAAATCGGACTGCTGCGGATGGGACGGGTGATAATACTGTTCCACCAGGTCATCCACCACTTCTTCCATCATCTGAAGCGATTTTTCGGTCATGTTTTCCCCGTCCAAAATCGCGTTGCGCAGGCCGTAGATGGCGGTGCGCTGCTGGTTCATTACTTTATCGTAATCCAAAAGCTGTTTGCGGATGTCGAAGTTGCGGCCTTCCACCATGCGCTGGGCGCCTTCGATTTGGCGCGTCATCAGGCGCGACTCGATGGCTTCCCCCTCTTTCATGCCCATAGAACTTAAAATGGCGGAAATTTTAGACGTGTTGGCAAATAAACGCATCAGTTCGTCTTCCAGCGAAATGTAAAAGCGCGAGCAGCCCGGGTCCCCCTGGCGCGCGCAGCGGCCGCGCAGCTGGTTATCGATACGGCGGGATTCGTGGCGTTCACTGCCGATAACGTGCAAGCCTTCCAAAGCCACTACTTCCTGCTGTTCCTTCGGGTCGGCCGGACTGCCGCCGAGTACAATATCCGTACCGCGGCCGGCCATATTGGTGGCGATGGTCACAGCCCCTTTGCGGCCCGCCTGGCTGATAATTTGCGCTTCCATTTCGTGATATTTGGCGTTAAGCACTTTGTGCGGGATGCCTTTTGCGCGCAGCATGTGGCTTAATTTTTCCGACTTTTCAATCGAGCGCGTACCCACCAAAACAGGCGCGCCCTTTTTCCACAAATCTTCCACTTCTTCTACAATGGCGTTGAATTTTTCGCGTTCGGTTAAATACACCAAATCCGGAAAATCGCGGCGTTTGGAAGGACGGTTGGGGCGGATTTCCACCACGTCCAGTTTATAAATCTGCCAAAACTCGTTGGCTTCCGTCATAGCGGTACCCGTCATGCCGGAGAGTTTTTTATACAGCTTAAAGAAATTCTGGAACGTAATGGTGGCCAGAGTCTGGTTTTCTTCTTTAATTTGCAAACCTTCTTTGGCTTCCACGGCCTGGTGGAGCCCGTCGCTCCAGCGGCGGCCCGGCATAAGACGACCCGTAAATTCATCTACGATGACCACTTCGCCGTCCTTAATCACGTAGTCCACGTCTTTTTCGTACAAATGGTGCGCGCGCAGCGCCTGGTTGATGTGGTGTACCCATTCGGATTCTACATCGTTATACAGGTTTTGCACGTTCAAGAATTTTTCCGCTTTGGCGATACCCGTATCCGTCAGCGTGGCGGTGTGGGCTTTTTCGTCGATAACGGCGTCCACGCCTTCGTCGAGTTTAATACCTTCGTATTTGGCTTTTACTTCGTCTTTTTCCGTAATCAAACGGACTTTTAACGACGGAATCAAACGGTTGACGATGTAGTATTTGTCCGTGCTTTGGTCGGACGGGCCGGAAATAATAAGCGGGGTGCGGGCCTCGTCGATTAAAATGGAGTCCACTTCGTCCACGATACAGTAGTTAAGCGGACGAAGCACGCGGTCTTCGCGCGAAATAACCATGTTGTCGCGCAGATAGTCAAAGCCCAGTTCGTTATTGGTAACATACGTAATGTCTTTGGCATACATTTCGCGGCGTTCGACATTCGTCATGTCGTGGCTGATGTAGCCGACGGTTAAACCTAAAAATTCATGAATAGGGCCCATCCACTGGCGGTCGCGGCGGGCGAGGTAATCGTTGACCGTCACCACGTGTACGCCTTTGCCGGTAAGCGCGTTTAAGTAAGAAGGAAGCACGGCCACCAGCGTTTTACCTTCCCCCGTGCCCATCTCGGCGATTTTACCCTGGTGCAATACAATACCGCCCAGCATTTGTACGTCGTACGGGCGCAGACCAATCACACGCTGCGCCGCCAAACGCGCCACAGCAAACGCTTCGGACAGAATATCATCCAGCGTTTGGCCTTGGGCCAGACGGTCTTTAAATTCCTGCGTTTTGGCTTTTAATTCGTCGTCGGACAGTTTTTCAAATTCCGCGGTAAATTTGTTGGCCGCGTCCACATAATGTTGGATTTTTTTTAAATCACGTTCGCTTTTGGTTCCAAAAATTTTATCAATTACGGTTCTAATCATTTGTTACTTTCCTTTAAATTGAAATTGGGTAAAACGGCGGAGTATGCCCCGCGGACGCGGAGCGGAAGCGTTATTTGGCGACGGGTTTTTTGTTGTTGCTTTTAATCTGCAAATTTTCCGTTTCGGACGCGGCGGCAGATTGGCGGGCGGCCTGCAAAAGGCCGTCGGAAGCCTGCTGCGTTTGCAGCACGTAAGCGTCCACAGCCGACAGCACTGATTCGCCCCGGTTGGCCTGGAGCGATTTAAGTTCCGCCTTTAACGCGCGGATTTCCGACTTGAGCGCGGCGATTTGCTCATTACGCGCCTCTTGCGACAGCGTTTTATCCGCACGGACGTTTTTTAACGCCCGTTTGGCTTCAGCCAGCTGATACTGGCGGAGTTGGACGGTTACCGCCCAAACGCGGCTGAAAACGTCGGTCAGTTCTTCGCGGAACAATCGGTCGGCGGAGGAGGCATCTCCCCCCATTAGGCTGACGGCGGAAGAAGTTTGAAGATACGCATCCGTAAGCACCTGCAAGCGGATGGAATTATCGAAATTGCGGGCAACAGCAATTAATTCCGCGCGCTCCATGGGCGTGTTGGAGGCTTCGTAAGCGTCTAAAAAGCTGTCCAGGACGGTGTTATAATCGTCATTTTGGGAGGCTTGTTCCAGTACGGACGGGTTGTATTGGGAGAAAATTTCCAGCACCTGCTCGCGCGTAAAAGGAGTTGCATCCCCCTGCGCATACACGGCAGGCGTTAAGGCCAAAGCGGCTAAAATAAATAAACTGCGGCGCATAAAAATCCCCCTTTATTACTTTATTCTATTTTGCTATTTATAACGCCCCGCGTCAACCCCCTTGCCGGGGGCAGGAGGGCTGGCCCTGACCAAGGCTTAGTAACAGGCGGTACTTACCAATTAGATGGGAACAACTCAAGAGGGTATCTGCCTGTCTGCAAGACCCAGGCCGCGGAATTTGTCCGCACACTTTTGATTCATTGGGCCACATTGTTTAAGGTTCAGTTGCAAACTGATACAAACAGAGCCGGGGGCAGAGGGCGGCCCGCAGGGTGCGGCGCGCAGCGTCCTTGACCAAGGCTTAGTAATAAACGGTACTTACCAATTAGAAAGGAAGCGGCCGCAGCGTTTACGGCTTATCGCGGGTCCGTCCCGTCAAACAGGCCGTCCATATCGTTTAGCGCGCGGATGCGCTCTTCTACTGGAGGATGGGAGCGGCCCAGTCCGCTTAAACGGTCAAAAAAACTGTCCTGGCCGCCCGGGCGTTCAATACACATCGCGCCCAGCAAAACGCGGCCGTCCAACGCTTCGATACGGCTGTCCTCGCTGATTTTCCACAGCGCACGCGCCAACGCGCGCGGATGACGGGTAATTAAAGCGGCGCGGGAGTCGGCCAAGCTCTCCCGCGTGCGGGAAAGCGCAAAACGGATAACCGGCGCCACCAAATACCCGTAGGCCATCAACATAACCCCCGGGTAAACAAACAGCGGGCAGCGAGAATGAAAATACACTCTGTTCGCCACGCCCTCCCAGGAATGGTCCGCCTCCTCGCGCTCCGTCCCGTAAATCAGCATTTCGCCCGCAAATGTAAAAAACGCCGTACACGTAATCACCACCGCCATCAGGCGCGTATCATAATGCAGAATATGCGCCAGCTCGTGCGCAAAAACCGCCTCCAGCTGGGCGCGGTCCAACCGTTTTAAGAGGCCGCGGGAAACAACTATCCCCGCCCGCGCAGGGTGCATCCCCACGGCAAAAGCGTTTAAGGAATCATCCTCCACTATATACAGCTGCGGCATCGGCGTGCCAACGGACAAACAGACATTTTCAAGCGCTGTATAAGCGTCGAACTCGTCCCAGCGCGACACACTGCGCACACCGGGCACGGAATCCAATACGATATGATCCCCCTGCCGGTAAGCCACCCACGCCCAAAAACACGATACAATAAAACAAAAAGGCAGCAGCCATGCGCACATTTCATGGGCCGAAAGGAAAGATTGGTTCCATACGCTGCCGAACGAAAACACATTGGTGTAATGCGCGTATTTGAGGCCGCCCCATAACAGGAAAAACCCCAGCACCGCCAAATAAACAAATACTACAAACGACACGGGAAACAACAGCGCCAATATAAAACTGCGCCGCTTGTTGCGCTCGATATATTCGTAGGCGGTAGCCATCAAACCCTCCCGTCCATGTCGTTAAGCGCGTGAATACGCGCGCTTATGGGCGGATGGGCGTTCCACAGGCCCGTAACCGCCAAAAAGAAGTTGGTTTCTTTACGGGGATTTACGATACACATCCCCACCATGCTGGGGTGACGGTCCAATAATTCCACGCGGCTGTCCTCGCCGATTTTTTTAAGCGCGGACGCCAGCGCGCCCGGATTGCGGCAAATTTTTGCGCCCAGCGCATCCGCCCGAAATTCACACGCGCGGGATACCGCCAGCCGGCCCAGCGGAGCCAGCACAAAACCCAACACCGCACTCAAAACGCCGCATACAAAAAACATCACGGCGCTGAAAATATTTTTCCGGGCTCCATAAAACACGCCCACAAAAAAACATTCCGATAAAAACTTAAATAATAAAACACTGCTTACCGCCACCAGCATCATCCGGCAGTCCCCGCTGACCGCGTGGGCGGCTTCGTGCGCGATGACGGCTTCCAGCTCCGGCCGCGACAGTTTATCAAGCGCGCCCTGCGTAAGCACCAAACGCGCACTTTTTGGGGAAAACCCGGTTGTAAACGCGTTTAAGGAATCATCCGCCACCACATAAATAACCGGCGCCGGCAGCCCCACCGTTAAAAAGACGGTACCCGCCAAACGGTAAAGCTCGCGGTGGTCTTCTTCTTTTAAGCGCAGGGCGTGCGCCGAATTGAGAACCATGGTTTCCATGATATCAAGCGGCGAAAACGCCAGCAGCAGCATCACCAGCGCCACGATAAACACCGCGCGCCACGCAAACGAACGCGCCAGCGAAGACACGGAGGATTCCACCCATTCCAGCGGTTCCGGCGAAGACGGTGCGCCATAGTCCGTTACCTGCTGCATAATGTTATGCGCCGCGCGCTTGTACATATAATCCCCATACGAATCCGACCCGTCCGGCGGACGGGAATAATGCGCCATCCCAAAGCCGTAAGCCAGCCACCAGACGCAGGCCAGCGTAACCGCCGTAAAAGCGGTTACCAGTAAAAAAATACGGCGGGAGTTAGACGCAATATATTCGTATGCGGTGGCCATTAAATTTTTCCGTCCATTTCTTCCAGCGCGGCGATACGCTTTTCCACCGGCGGATGGGTGGCAAGCAGCCCGGACAAGCTGGAAAAAAGGCCCGCTTTTTTAAGCGGATTATCAATGCACATAGCCGCCATGCTTTCGCGGTTTTCCAACGCTTCCACGCGGCTGTTGCCCGAAATTTTACGCAAGGCGCTCGCAAGCGCCCCCGGGTTGCGGGTCGTCAGCGCGGCCGTGGCGTCGGCCTGATATTCGCGCTGGCGCGAAACCGCCAGGCGGATAAGCGGCGCAATCACGTAACCGTAAACCAGCATAATAAGGCCCATGACGAGCAACAACGCCGCCCCGTTGTTTTTGCTGTTGCGGCGGCTGGCGCGCGCCGCGGCGCGGAAGCAAATTTCGCCCGCCAGCGTAAAGAACGAAATGCCCGCCACCGTGATAAGCATTAAACGAATGTCGCGGTTTTCCACGTGCGCCAGTTCGTGTGCGGCCACGCCTTCCAGTTCGGCGCGGTCCAGCTTTTGCACGATGCCTTTGGTAAACGCAATCGAAGCGTGCTGCGGGTCCCGCCCGGTGGCAAAGGCATTGAGGCCTTCGTCGTCCATCAAATAGATTTTGGGCGTGGGAAGGCCGCGCGTAATACATAAATTTTCCACCAGACGGTAAATTTCCGGCTGGTCTTCTTTTGTAATTTCAAACGCGTCTGCGCCGCGAAGCAGCATTTTGTCGCCCGCAAAGTAGGCGATTAAAATCCAAATCATCGCACCCAGCCAGCACAGCGGGCCGATAATCATCATCCATTCGCTGGCCGTCTGCAAACCGCTTTTGGCCGGAACCGCGGCGGCGTTGTTTACAGGCACGTTTACGCGTACCGTTTTCAGGCGTCCGTCCGCCATGCGGACCACGCGCGTTTGCGTACGCGTTTGAACGGAAGCGCGGCCGGACGAACTGCCGCCCGCCAGCCCGAATACGCCCCACAAAACCAGCCAGGTAAACAGCGCAAAAGTAACCGGAAATAACAAAACAAGCAGCACGGTGCGCCGCTTGTTTTGGGCAATATGTTCGTAAGTGGTGGACATAAACTAAAATTTCACTTGTACCGCCTGGCGGGCTTCCTGCTCGTTTTCGGCCAGCTGGAAGAGTTCGCGTTTTTCAAAATGGAACATGGAAGCGAAAATATTGCTGGGGAACAGCTCGATTTTGGTATTCAGCGCCAGCACATTGCCGTTGTAAAAGCGGCGCGCGGCCTGGATTTTATCTTCCGTGTCGCGCAGTTCGCGCTGCAGTTCCATAAAGTTGGCATTGGCTTTGAGTTCGGGATAATTTTCCGTCAGAGCAAAAAGGGATTTGAGCGTCCCGGTTAAGATATTTTCCGACTCGGCAGTTTTCGCCACGCTGCCCTGGGCGGCCATGGCCATATTGCGCGCCTGGATTACTTTTTCCAGCGTGCCGCTTTCATGCGCGGCGTAGCCTTTTACCGTTTCCACCAGGTTGGGAATCAAATCGTAGCGGCGTTTCATCTGCACTTCAATGTCGCTCCACGCTTCGCTGACGCGGTTTTTAAGCACCACCAGTCCGTTGTATACGCTTACCGCATATACGGCACATATGATAATAACAATCAGTACAATCCAAAGTCCGTTCATTTTTCTCTCCTAATTATCCTGTTCGGTTTTCTTTTGGTTGTGATAAAACTGGTAACGGGACGTTTCATACAACCCTTGCGCCAAATTTTTCATATGTTCAAAACGTTTCGGGTCTTTGGCGGATATATCTTCATTGTAATTATCGGCTTTGTATTTGTAAAGCCCTTCTTTGCCGCCCTGGCTGTGGTAATAGTAATCCCCCTGCACAAAACCGATGACGGAAGGCGATACGGCCCAGCCGTACACCAGCGCGCCGGGTTCGGGTTTGTCTTTGGCCAGCACGTCGCGCCCGATGGCGCGGGTGAAATACGGCCGGCCCAAAATGCC
>JAUNWB010000205.1 GCA_030540535.1 Elusimicrobiales bacterium | reverse complement strand
AGTACGGCGGTGGGGGACCAGCTGGAGAAAATTTTGCTTTCCCAGCCGGCCGTGTCCCAGGAGCTTACGTTCTCGGGCTTTGATTTGCTCAGCGGTACGCAGAAAAGCAATAGCATTTCGTCATTCGTGGCGCTTAAACCGTGGAAAGACCGCAAGACCAAAGGCATGTCTTCCACCGATGTCGTAGCCAAAATTTACGGCGAGGCGTTGTTTAAAATCCCCGCCGCGCTTGTGATGCCTTTTAACCCGCCGCCTATTATGGGTATGAGTACCACCGGCGGTTTGGAAGGATACATCCAAAACCGCGGTTCCGGCGGCAGTGACGAACTGGAAAAACAGGTGCAAGCGTTTATTGAAGCGGCCAAAAAACGGCCGGAACTCTCTTCCGTCAGCACTACGTTCTCGGCCGCTGTGCCGCAGTATACGATGAAAGTGGACGAAATCAAAGCGCAGTCTATGGGTGTAACGCTTTCGGAACTGTATTCCACTTTGCAGGGCACGTTCGGGGTGACGTACGTCAACGACTTTACGTACTCCGGCCGCAGTTTTAAAGTAATGATGCAGGCCGACGGCAATTACCGCGCCACGCCGGAACAAATTTCGGGCATTTACGTACGCTCGTCCAAAGGGGCGATGGTGCCGCTTTCCACGCTCGTTACGCTGACCCCCAGCCTGGGGCCGGACATGGTGGAACGCTTTAACGTGTTCCCGGCGGCGAAAATTATCGCAAACCCCGCGCCCGGCTACAGCTCCGGCGACGCTATCCGCGCCGTGGAAGAAACGGCCAAGTCCGTGCTGGATTCCAACTTTACGCTGGCCTGGACGGGCACCACTTACCAGGAACAGCTGGCCGGAAGTTCGTCCGCCAACGCTCTCCTGCTCGGTATGCTGGTGGTGTTCTTGATTTTGGCCGCGCAGTATGAAAAATGGAGCCTCCCCGTGGCGGTATTGCTGGCGGTTCCGTTTGCCATTTTCGGTGCGCTGTTGGGCACCTGGGCGCGTGGTTTATCTAACGATATTTATTTCCAAATCGCGCTCGTCGCCTTGGTCGGTTTGGCCGCCAAAAACGCCATTTTGATTGTGGAATTTGCGGTGCTTTTGAAAGAGCAGGGCTTGTCCGCGGCCGAAGCCGCCGTGCAGGCCGCCAAACTGCGTTTCCGCCCGATTGTAATGACGTCCCTGGCGTTTATTTTAGGCTGCGTGCCGCTGGCTATCAGCTCCGGCGCGGGTGCCGCCAGCCGTCACGCGATCGGTACGGCCGTGGTGTTTGGTATGTTGGCGGCCACGTGTATCGCGCCGCTGTTTATTCCGCTTTTCTTCTGCTGGTTTACCGGCAAAACGAAAGCGCCCGCGCAGGAAGAATCCTTGGAACATAAAGAGGAACAGATATGAGAATAATCCGTTTTACGGCGCTGGCGGCGTGCCTTACGCTGCTGGCCGGGTGTATGTTGGGGCCCAATTACAAACAGCCGGAGCTGGAACTTCCGACCGGCGAAGCGGCCGATAATTTCAGCGTTTTTACGAACGCCAAATGGTGGGAAGTGTTTGACGACCCGGTGTTAAATCAGCTGGAGTCGGACGCGCTTACTTATAATAAAGATTTACAGGCCGCCGTCGCGCGTGTGGACCAGGCCCGCGCCGCCGTGGGGATTGCCCGGGCGGACCAAATGCCCAGCCTGTCGGCCGCCGCGGAATCGGGCCGCGCCGGGAACGATAAAGGTTCCGGCCAAACGCAAAGCACGGCGGGGCTGTCGGTTTCGTACGAGCTGGATTTGTGGGGCAAATACCGCCGTTTGAGCGAAGCCGCCCGCGCCCGGCTGCTTTCCAGCGAAGCCTCGCGCGACACCATCCGCCTTACCTTAACCGCCGACGTGGCCAACAACTACTTTGCGCTCCGCATGCTGGATGAGCAGCTGTTAATCGCGCAGCGCACGTTAAAAGCCCGCCAGGAAAACGTCCGCATTTACGAAAGCCGCTATAAAAACGGTTACAGCACGGAAGTGGATTTAAAACGTGTGGAAGCCAACATGGCCAGCGTGCAGGCGCAGGAACGCCAGCTGCAGCTGAAAATTACGCAGACCGAAACGGCTTTATCCGTGCTGGTGGGGCGTTCCCCGCGTGAAATTGTGGAGAATAACATTACCCGCGGCAAGACGATTAACGAACTGACGCTCATCCCGGATGTGCCGGAAAACCTGCCGTCCGATTTGCTCGCCCGCCGGCCGGATATTCGCTCCGCCGAAGGGCAGTTAATCTCCGCCAATGCCAATATCGGCGCGGCGCGCGCTTCGTACTTTCCGTCCATTCCGCTGACGGCCTCGGCCGGATACGCCAGCGGGGCTTTGGACAGCTTGTTTATGGGGCCTTCCGGCGTGTGGGCGCTGGGCGGGCAGGTGCTTGCTCCTATTTTTGAAGGCGGCAAAATCCGTGCGCAAAATAAAAAGGCCGAAGCCGAATATCGGGAAATGCTTGCCACGTACGAAAAAACAGTACAGGGCGCGTTTAAGGAAGCGTATGACGCGTTGGCCGCCAACCGTTTGAACCGCGAAATTTACGAATCGTACAAACAGCAGACGGCCGCCATGCAAAGAAGCTACGACTTGACCAAAAAGCAGGAAGACGCGGGGCTTATCGGCGTGACGGACTTGCTGGACGTGGAAGAGAATTTGCTCTCCGCCGAAATGAACCTGGCTTCCGCCCGCAACGACGAGCTGGCCGCCATTGTCAATTTATCCAAAGCCTTGGGCGGCGGTTGGAATGTGGAAGAAGGGTTTGGGCCGTATGAAGAGCTTGTCAAAAAACAGCAAGCCGAGTTGAAAAAATAACAACTGATGTTAACTTGCGCAGTACGCAGAACGGGCAGAAAGTGTTTTTCTGCCCGTTCTTGCTTTTAAGGATAAACAATTTTCCAAAACCTGCCGTCTTGCGCGTACCTTGGGGCTTACGTAATTACCACTACTCCGCGCCCCAACTCGTCCGCGCAATACGGAGCGGTTTTAAAAAATCATATAATCGTCTACGATGGTATTCTAATCTGCACGGCATACTATATAAAGTCATACTGAGGCGTTTCTGCTCAGTACCTACCTTTTTATTGCTGTCATTCTCGCAGAGTGCGGTCCGCAGGGTCGGAGCTACCGATTGTTTGTCGTCATCCTGAACTGACGCTTTTTCCTCTTGGCGTCATCCTATAAGGGGCAACCTACAGGTTTTTTGGGCGCATTAAAAAGCTACAATATTATTATGTCACGCCTAAAAGGTTTTTTGTGCGGAGTACTCACTTCCGCCACGTTTGGGATGATTCCCTTATTCACCCTGCCGTTAATGGCGGCGGGGATGACGACGCCTTCCATCCTTTGCTACCGCTTTTTGTTTTCCGCACTGCTGTTGGGCGGAATTTTGGCGGCGG
>JAUNWB010000204.1 GCA_030540535.1 Elusimicrobiales bacterium | reverse complement strand
AAATCGGGTTAAGTACTTCTATTATATTTTATCAATAAAAGCCGCCTATTGCAAACCATTTTTGCAAACGTTTTATCCGCGGCTCTTGTTATTATTATAACAAAATCCGCGCCCCAAAACAAGCGTATTTGTTTATTTTTTCAACAAAAACGGCAAAAAAGTTGCGTGCAAAAAAAAAAACGATACAATACTTTTTACGACGGGCAAAAAGGAATGCTTATGCCACACGCACAACACTATACCCGCGAAGTTTATCAAGATCCAGGCATACGGCTGCCCGAAAATTTTATCGGACAGCTGCCCGAATATTTCCCCAAACACGGCCGTATTATCCACAATGCCCGCAATCAAATCCGCGTTTATGAATTGGAGGGGAAAGAAATCAATATCAAAAAATTCTGTATCCCCCCTATCATTAACCGCATTTTGTATTCGCTCGGCTGGCGTACGCCCAAGGCAAAAACAACGTTTTTAAACGCGCAGGAAATCCTCAAACGCGGGTTTCAAACTCCGCGGCCGTTCGGGTATATTATTGAAAGAACGGCGGGGCTTATCAATTTTTCCTATTTTGCCAGCGAACAGGTGCAAGGCGTTGCCACTCTCCGCCAAAACCATACCCATATAGAACCGATGATAGACGCCCTGGCTGAATACACCGCCCGTTTACACCAGGCCGGACTGATGCACAGGGACTACACCCCGGGTAACATCCTCTACCAAGAGCAAGACGGAAAATTCGATTTTATGCTGGTGGACATCAATCGTTTCCGCATCCAGCAAACCCCGATTGGCTTATGGCGTTCCATCAGCAACTTAATGCAGCCGTTTGAAAATGACGAACACCTAAAAATGTTTGTAAAGGCCTATGCCAAGTACCGCAAAATCAACCAGACGCTTGCCACCTGCCATGTGCTTTTTCTGCGCCATACGCGTAATGCGTACAACAGCGTCAAACGCACCCTTAAAAAGCTGCCCGGGGCTTATATCTTGCTAAATAAACCGCTGGGAAAGGAAGATTAACAAAAAACGCCCCGGAAACCCGGAGCGGTAAAAATTATATATACGCCCACGTTCAGCGGACGGTTTTACTTTTGGCGGACGGCATATGCGGCATCGGCCGAAAAAGCGTTTGAAATTCCGGGAAAGTTTTTGACTGGCCCCGGCCCGGAAGCAGGCCGCCGTCAAACTGATACTGGAGCGCACGTCCCATTTTGGAATGTAAATCCAACGCTTGGGCGGCCCAGGCGGAAACGTTTTTGGCGGAAAGGTTCCCCTCCGAAGGCTTCCCTAACTGGGAAACAGACGATTCGCCCGCGCTTAACAACTCCGCGCGCATTCCCTCATCCGCCGCCGAAGCAAACGTCTGCAAGTATTTTTTATCCCGCTCCGAGAGTTCTCCCAGGGATGTAACATTCGTAAGCGTCAGCGAAAAACTGCCGCCGGCCAACTCTTTTTCCCAGTCCCCCTGGTATACCTGCATCCGCTGGCCGCCTTTGCCTTTTTCCAATAAAAAGGAAGTGATTTTTGTTTCCCCCGGCTCAATTACACTCACAACCATCCAATCTTTAAAAACATATGCCATACGGGCGGAGGTTTTATCCAAAACGCCTTTCCGCACCACCCCTTCAAATACCGTATATACAAAATAGGTGCCATAGCGGGAGTTATCCGTCCGGCGGTGCAGGGTTTCTACCCGCGCTAACCGCATATTCTTGCTCTGCAAGTGTAACGTCGTAGACGCGCGAATCGTGCCCGGAGTTGAAAAGTCCAAAAACGTTTGGCCGAGCAAATGTTTGTCCCGCAGCGTAAAAAGACGCTTAAAAGACGGGTCTTCCAGCTCCTCTACCACAAAGGTCCGGCCGGCTGACGATGGATAATACGTCATGCCGTCAGTCGCGGGAGCGCGGCCGGCGGAAAGCCCCGTATCAAATAAATGAAACGCCTCGGAAAATCCTTTTGGGAACGGAGTAAACATGGAAAAACGGTTCACTTTCCCGTCCGCCTGGTAAGAGGTTTGAGAAAATCCACGAGCATCCCCTGCGGACCGCGGAGATTTATCTTGCTGGCGCCCTTCTACATACCAAATAGGGTCATCCGCACATAAACTTTGAAAGGTCCGCGCCGTACCGCCGCGGCGGGCGGGTTTGCCGGGAATGGATAGCGCGTCCGCAAGGACGATGACGGCGTCTGCGTCGTCACAGGAAAATTCTTGAGGCTCGCCCTGGGCTTTCATCACGCTTGCCGCACGGGGTTTCGTCCCAAAGAAAGGGCTGTTTTTTACCGCGCCCAGCGCATATCCCTCCCCCATGCCAAGCGTATGGCCCACTTCATGCAATAACGACAGCCACCACTCCGAAGATTCCGTTTCTTCCGCACGCGCCATGACAATCACATGCGCGCCGAACTCCGGCGAACCGGCACAGGCAACCGCTTCCCCATATTCGGCCTGGGAACAAACGCGTGCAACCTGGTCTTTAGGCAGAATAATCAAACGCACCTGTTCGGACTGGGGAACAAAATTGGTTTCCCAATACGTTTCCTCCATAGAAGGGTGGAAGGCATCCTCTATTTTTGCATTATAAGAGCAAAACTGCCGCTCAAAAAGTAACGGTTTTTCCAAAAAAGGAAGCAAATCGGCAAATTCATCCGCACGGTTGTCTTGGCGGATGATTCGGGCGGTAGCGGATGCCCACTCCGTGTATCCTCGTTCCAATAAATGGGCATATGGTTTAACGGACGGAGCGCCCTCCACGCAATACCGCAGCGGCTCCCGCCGTGCCAATAATTGGGGAAGCAGCGTATCAGCCGCCAACTTAGAAAGCGATTTGGATGGTTTATAGTGAGTTTGGGCATTGTTATCCAGCACATTCCACGGCGCCCCAAAAGTGACGCCGCACATACCGCATAAGATTCCTGTCAGAAAGAAACGCCGCATGCTCCCCCCAAATAGAAATAATAAGAGTATAACACCCGGCCGAAAAAACAAGCCGTTTGTATAATATACCCTTTATATCAGCAAAATTCAACTTTCTAATAATTTCTGCTGAGGCCCAAATTCTACCCCTACAAAACTTTAAAAGCAGAGAATAAAAAACTTACACAATTTTCTACGACACCTACCCTCAATATGTATGCTAATGATTTAAGTTCCGCACTTCGCCTCGGTTGTTAGGAAAGTGATACCAGTAATAAATACACCTAATCCACTTACTATTTTCTCTGCCCGGCTTGACGGTTTAATTTTTTTCCGCTAAACTATTAACCAGTGGTTCAGAGCGACTGTTTCAATAGGACAGGCAGTTGTGTATCCGGCTCTCCGGATGATAGCCGAGAGCCGGGAATCTGGACCCGCCCCAAAGAGGGGTTGCACTTTCGGGCGTGGTGGTAATGGTACCGTTACTATGCACATTGGGCGCAAA
>JAUNWB010000203.1 GCA_030540535.1 Elusimicrobiales bacterium | reverse complement strand
ACTTTTTTATAGGGGAAAACAAAATGAAAGGTTTTACGCTTATAGAGCTGTTGGTTGTAGTCTTAATTATCGGTATTTTGTCCGCTGTTGCTTTGCCGGAGTATCAGGTTGCGGTGGAAAAATCCCGCGCCGCTAATGCGATTGCGGCAGCGCGTGCAATTTGCAATGCGGAAGAAATCTATTTTATGGCAAATGGGAAATATACCAACCGTTTGGAAGATTTGGATATAGCCCTTCCGTCTTTGGAAGGATTTGAAACTGTTTTAATGGAAGATAATATGAACAAAATAACATTTAAACGCAAAAAACCGTCAGGGCAGGGAGGATATCATATTCTTTTTGGTTTTGTATCAAGGCCAGACCCTAATGCTGATTTGAACGGGGTGAATTATTGTTATGCGCCGGATTCCGACACACTCGCCAATCGCATTTGCAGTACCTACGGTCCTATGTTTTATGCGGGTTGGGGCGGCAAGCGGTATAGAATCAATTAACCGTTTATTTCTTTTCGTCAAAGCCTTTGGCGTTGGGGATGAGGTGCCGCGTCATCTCTTTCACCGCTTTTTTAAGCAGCGTTTTGCGCGCGCGAATTTTGGTCTGGCGGTCCGTGGCGCGGCGGCCGAATTGGGCCGGATTTTTCGGCGGTGTGCTTTCCAATTCTTTCCCGCTGTCCCACGAAATGCGCTGGCTGGGATAAACGCTCTGCTGTCCCGTCACCAAAAAACTGATTACGCACGCCACGGTGGCGTATGGGGCGATGGCGGGGCCGAACAGTTCAATCGCCATAATGCTGGCGGCCAGCGGCGTATTGGCCGCACCCGCCAAAACGGCCACCAGGCCCAGCGCGGCCAGAGTGGCGGAGTCCACATTCATAAAATCGGCCAGCATGGCTCCCGCCTGCGCACCCACAAAGAAAATCGGCGTTACAATCCCGCCGATGCCGCCCGCGGCAAACGTAACGGAGGTGGAAAGCATCTTATATAAAAATTCGAACGGAGAAGCCGCCGGCTGGCCGCTGAGCGGCCCGTCTATGCCCGCCATGCCAAGGCCTAAATACAGGGGGGAAATAAAATGCCCGATTGCAAGCAGTACCACACCCCCGATAAAACATGCCCAAAACGGCCGCGTGCGCAGCGCAATATAGCGGAACACCACGCGCGTAAATTTTAATATCTCAATAAACAGTAACGCCACCAGGCCGAAGAACATCCCGGCCACAATCATTTTTAAAAAGAACTGTTCCGAAAATACGGGCACGAAGTGGAGCGGATGATAAATATAGTCCACCCCTAAATAAGAAGTCACCTGGAAGGCCGTAATTCCGGCCACGAGGGCGGGGAACATGACTTCGTAAAAAATATGGCCCACCCATAACACTTCCAGCCCGAACAGCGCGCCCGATATCGGCACGCCGAATACGCCCGCAAACCCCGCGCTTACGCCGCAGATCATCATTTTGCGGCGGTCGGCCGGGTTCATGCGCAGAATTTTGGCCATAAGCGCCGCCACGCCCGCGCCCGTATCGGCACAGGGGGCTTCTTTCCCGGCGGAACCGCCGGTAGCCATAGTTAGAATGGACAGGAAAAACCCTTTAGCCGCGGACAGAAGCGAAATGTTTTCGTAGGCGTTGATTTTGTGGAGGACGGCGTCGGTGGAAAAGTCTTTGTCTTTTTTTGCCACTTTGCGCGACAGCACCACTACAATATATAACGCAAACGGCAGGCCCAGGTAGAACATCGGTATTTTGTTGCGCAGCGCGATGGACGCCTCCAGCGTTTTTAAGAACGCGGCGTCCAATACGCCGATGACTCACCCGATGCCGGTGGCCAGAAAAAACCATTTAATAATGTTTAAAACGTTGTTTCTGTGTTCGTCTAACATACTTATATATCTTATCAAAATTAGGTTTTTTTCGCGCGTTCCGGAAGCGCAAAAAAGGGTTAGAAGCGGGGAAAAAACGTCCCGCGCTATTTTTGCTATACTATATATAGAAAATCCCATATAATTTTAGTGGTTTTGCGGGGGGAACCGTTCCTCCCGCCAAGGAGTTTACAGTATGGATGCTTTTATTTCGTCCGTTATTACGCTGGCGCTCGTAATGGACGGTTTCGGTAATATCCCGTTGTTTATCGCCGCGCTTAAAAAGGTGGCGCCCGAACGCCGCAAAGCCGTACTCGTGCGCGAGCTGGGTATTGCGCTTCTTATCATGGTGGCGTTTTTGTTCCTCGGCAAATGGTTCTTAAAGGCGTTTGGCATTCAGGAGTATTCGCTGAGTATTGCGGGCGGTATTATTTTGTTTATTATTTCCGTCAAACTCGTATTCGGCGGGGAAGAAGAAACCAAGAGCGACCCGAAAGAAGACGAGCCGTTTGTCGTGCCGCTTGCCATCCCGCTGGTGGCGGGACCAGCTGCGTTGTCTATGGTCATGATTACGGCCGCGCAGCAGTCCAATAAATTCATTACGCTGGGTGCGGTGATTGTGGCTTCGCTTATCAACTCGGCCATTTTGATGGCGTCGTTCCCTATCAGCAATCTCCTGGGCAAACGCGGGCTGACGGCCATTGAGCGGTTGACGGGTATGATCCTTATTTTAATGTCCGTCGATATGGTGATGGGCGGAATTTCCAAATTTATGAGCTTATAGGAGCCGTACGAAATGAAAAAGTGGTTTGCCGTTTTTGTTTTGTTTTTATGCGCGGCCGCCGGGTTTGCGCAAAATACGCAGAAAGTGGAATTTGCGCTGTTTGTCAGCCCCACCTGCGTGCATTGTAATAATTTAAAGCGCGAGTATTGGCCGAAACTGAAAGAAAAATACAAAGACACCGTTCATTTTACGGAATATGATTTGTCCGTGGACGGCAATCACTTGATTTTTATGGAAACCGCCAAAGCGTACGGGCAGACGGAAGGCCTCGGCTATCCGGCCGCGGCGGTGGGCAAGACTTTTTTGATGGGCTACCCCACCCAAATCGGCACGTATGCCGAAACGGCCATCGAACGCGCCCTTTTGCTGGGTGAAAAGACGGACGTGCGCACCGAAGCGTCCGCGCAGGGAGAGCCGGAAAAAGCGTTTAAAAAAATTACGTTTTGGGCGATTGTCGGCGCGGGTTTAATCGACGGTATCAATCCGTGCGCGTTTGCGGTCATCGTGTTTTTTATCTCGTTCTTAACCGTGTATAAGTACAACCGCCGGGAAATCGTACTGGTGGGCGCGGCGTATTGTTTTGCCGTGTTCTGCGCGTACCTGCTGCTGGGCCTGGGCGTATTTAAGTTTTTGTATGCGATGCGCGGATTCTCGTACGTTATTAAAGGGTTCTATATTTTAACGGCGGGGCTGTGCCTGTTGTTTTTTGCGCTCAGCGTGGATGATTTTTGGGTCTATTTCAAAACCAAAAAGGCCGACGGTATGCTCTTGCAGCT
>JAUNWB010000202.1 GCA_030540535.1 Elusimicrobiales bacterium | reverse complement strand
GGAATACGCAATCAGCTTGCGGGATAAATTAATAGCCGAACGCAATTTAAAATACCGTTCCAAAATTACGGAAATGGAATAAACGGACAAGAGTAACAGTAAAATCAGTACGGGTCCGCCGGCGGCCAGCAGTTCACGCAGGTTGGTCATATTGGAAAAATCCATGTTTTAATCTCCTTGGGGTGTTATGCCCGAACGAAAAATATAATAAAAATCTGTATTAAAATGTTTGCCATAAGGCCGGCCGATACGTCGTCAAACACCACGCCGAAAGCATTTTCCATGCGGTCGAACGTTTTTACGAGCCACGGTTTTAACGTGTCAAACGTTCGAAACAGCACAAATGCGGCCAGCAGGTACGGCCATGTGCGGGGCAAAAACGCCATGGCGGTAATATAACCCGCAATTTCATCAATGACGATTTTGGGATTATCATGCCCCGTGTATCCCCTAAATTGTACTTTTTTGCATACCACTACCGCAAATACCCAAAACGCCAGCATGAGTACGCTGTACAACATTTGGTCCTTGGGCATTACAAGCACCAGCGGAATCCCGACGAGCGTGCCCAAAAATCCCGCGCCCGTGTTCTTTTTAAACGGAATCACAAGGGCGGGCAGATAGCTGATAAAACAGCCCGTGGCCAGGGCGCGCCAAATTACTTGCACGGCAGACTCCACGATTTTTTCAACAGGTCCCAGTTGTTCTTTAAATAGGATACCGCGCTGATCCACGTAATCACGGCCGCAATCGCGGTGATGGCATACGGGATTTTGCACAATAATACAAACAGGAATACGCACACTTCGCGCGCGCAGCCCGTTAACAGATGGGATAAATGATAAACGTCCAGTACAAAGAAAATAATGCCGATGGCCGTCATCTGGATCACGGTTTTAAATTTCCCCCACCGCTCGGCCGCCATTACTTTGCCTTCCAACGCCGCGATAACGCGCAGGGTGGAAACCATTAATTCGCGCAACAGGATAAAGAAAACGGCCCAAATCGGCACGTCAAGCTCCTTAATACCCACAAACGCAAAGAAGGCCGCGGCCACCAAAATTTTATCCACAAACGGGTCCACAATCGCGCCGAAGGGCGTAATGGTGTTGGTTTCGCGCGCGATTTTTCCGTCCACCCAGTCCGTGCTGGCGGCTACAATAAAAATCAGCGTGGCGACCAGGCGCGCCCAGCCGCACGGCATTAAAATAAACAAAAACATGACGATGGACAGCGCGGCGCGCGTGAGCGTAATTTTATTGGCGAGCGTCATTTTCATTTAAAAAATCCTCCAAAGGTATTTTCCGCCAGCGGCGCGTTTTTGCGCGCGGCGGATAACGTGGCTTTCGTTAACATTAGGTCCGACTTGATGGCAATTTCTGCGGGAAAAAAGTCTTGCTTGGAAAGCGTTAAATACAGTTCGTATTCCTCCCCCTCTTTCGGCGTTAATACAAGGACGGCTTCCTGCGGCGTTTGGCTTTTTACGGCTGCGTTGTGTTTATCCACGAGTGCGGTGTAATTGCCGAAATCAAACAGCGCCTGGTTGGGCTGGCCTTGCTGCCAGTCCGTCCAGGAAAGCGTGGTGACGTGTGCGCCCGCTTCGTCCAAAATGATAATTTCCTTTTTATCGGTAACGGCGGACTGCTCGGTTTCGCCCGTACGGGTGAGCGTATCCAGGCGCAAAAAGTTGCGGTCGCGGTCGTAGGACAGGGTACCGCGTGAACGGCTGACCTGTACGCCGTCGTAAGACGTGGTTTGTTCAAACTGCGTGGAAAGGGTGCTGAGTTTTTTATCCCATTCTTTTAACCGCTGCGCCAGCTGTTCGGCCGTATAGGTAACGTCCTTTTTTGGCTGCGGGGCGGTTTTTACGGCAGGCTTTTGAACGGCCGGAGCCGCCGCTTGAACCGGGGCTTGCGGCTTAACGGGGGCCGCCGTTTCCTGCGGTTTTTCCGGCGCGGGCGCGGTTTGGGGTTTATCGTCCGTACAGGCGGCCAGAGAACAGGCCAACAGAACGGCTAAAAAAAGGTTATTTATAGACGGTTTCATACGTTTCTTCCTGGTAAGTTTTGTCGTACGGCAGGCTGCTGAGTTCCTCGATGGCCTGGTCAATCATTTCGTAATGGATTTCCCAGCGGTTGGAACCTTCCGGTTTGGAAATATAGCCTTTCATTTCCAGTACGCTTAACATATTGGTCGCGCGCGCGCTGGAACCGAAGTGCGCTTTTAACAAGTCCTGCGATACGCGGCGGCGTTCTTTAATTAAATTGAGGCCCTGCAAGAGTTCTTCGGGCTTGGTGCCCAGGCCGTCCTGCGGGCGTTGGCCGGCGGGCTGTTCACTCACTACCTGGACGGGATAATCCGGGCCGCCCTGCGCGCGTAAAAAGTCCGCCACGGCGTTGATTTCTTTTTCGGACACGTACGCGCCCTGGATACGCAGCGGCGTTTTGTCCGAGGTGCTTTGGTATAGCATATCCCCGCGGCCGAGGAGGTCTTCTGCGCCCGTGGCGTCCAAAATTACCTTGGAGTCAATGCCCGAGGCCACCTGCAAAGCAATACGGGACGGCAAGTTCGCCTTAATGATACCCGTAATCACTTTTACGGACGGACGCTGCGTGCATAAAATAAGGTGAATCCCCAACGCGCGGCCCATTTGCGCCAAACGCTGGATGGAATCTTCGATAGACGCTTTGGTCTGCAGCATGAGGTCGGCCATTTCGTCGATGATAACAAAGATGTAGAACATCTTTTCTTCGCCATGTTCTTTGGCCCACTGGTTGTAGCCTTCGATATTTTTCACCTTGGCAAGCTGCATGATTTGCAAGCGTTTTTCCATTACTTTTACGAGCTTCTGCAAAGACTGCGCCGCGCCGTTGGCGTCGGTGACTACGTCTACATCGTCGCACGACGTTTTGGGGTCGTACAGGTACGGGATGCCTTCGTACAGCGTCAGCTCCACGCGTTTGGGGTCAATCATCAAAAATTTGACCTCGTCCGGGCGGTGTTTGTACAGAAGGGACATGATAATCGTATGCAGACAAATGGATTTACCGCTGTTGGTGGCTCCGGCAATCAAAATATGCGGCCATTTTTCGGCCACGGAACCGGCCGGGTCCCCGTCGGCATAGCGCCCGAGAGCAATCGGCATGACGGCTTTGGAAGACGCGTACACGGGCGACTGCAAAATTTCTTTCATAGTAACCATGACCGGGCGGTCGTTGGGAATTTCGAACCCGACGGCGTTTTTGCCCGGAATAGGAGCCTGGACGCGGATGGCGCGCGCTTCCATGCTGGCCTGGATATCCTGCGTGCGCGCCGTAATGGAAGCGATGGTCACGCCCGGGTCGGGCTTGAGTTCGTAGCGGGTAACCACCGGGCCCGGCGATACGCCCGTTACGCTCGCGCGGATATCAAAACTTTTAAGCGTATCTTCCAGGCGGCGGG
>JAUNWB010000201.1 GCA_030540535.1 Elusimicrobiales bacterium | reverse complement strand
CTCCTGTAATAAATTTGTTTTTGCACATCCCGCCAGCAAGACGAGAGCCGGCACGATTACCCATTTTAATTTCATAGGCACCTCCTTTTAGTATTGTAACAATCCCGCTTAATTATATCCAATACTTTGTAATTATAGTTAGATATTGATAAAAACTATTTCTATTGCTACAATAAATTTATGGAACTGCGCCTGCTAAAATACTTTGTACACGCCGCCCGGGAGGGTAACATTACGCGCGCCGCCGCACGGCTGCACGTGACGCAGCCCACCATGTCCAAACAGCTCAAAGATTTGGAACGCGAACTGGGGCAAAAACTCTTTATCCGCAGTAATTATAATATCAAGCTGACCGAAGCGGGAGAACTGCTGCGCAAACGCGCGGAAGACATTTTGGAACTGGCGCAAAAAACGAAAGAAGAATTACGCTCCGCAGACGAAGCCGAACACGGAGATATTTACGTGGGCTGTGCGGAATCGGACGCGATGAAACACTTTGCAAAAGCCGTCCGCGCCCTGCAGAAAAAACATCCCCGCATCACGTGCCACTTACACAGCGGCAACGAACAAGATACCGCAGAACGGCTTGATAAAGGACTGTTGGACTTTGCCGTTATCACCAGCAGCGTCAACACGGCCAAGTACGATTTTTTAGAACTTCCCTTCCGGGATAAATGGGGCCTTGTACTGCGCAAAGACCACCCCTTCGCGCAAAAGAAAACCGTCCGGCTGAACGATTTATTCGGCCTGCCGCTTATCTGCTCCCGGCAATGGCTGGAGCAGGACAGCGCCCGCTGGCTGGGAGAAGATGCAAAAAAATTGACCGTAACGGCCACTTATAATTTAGCGTATAACGCCGCCATTTTGGCAAGAGAAAACATCGGCTGCGCGCTGACATACGATAAATTGGTAAACACGGGGCCGGACAGCCCCCTGTGCTTCCTCCCGCTGGCCGGAGTGCCCTCCCCCAATATGTTTGTAGTGTGGCGCAAAAACCAACTATTTTCACGCCCGGCCAGGTTGCTGCTCGACGAATTAAAAAATAAATTCGCCTAGCGGCTTTGGCGGTAAGATTCCCCCCACGCGGCAATCGTATCCAGCACCGGGCGCAACGAGTCCCCGGTTGGGGAAAGCGTGTACTCCACCCGCGGCGGAATTTCGGCGTATACTTTACGCAACAGAAGGCCGTTTTCTTCCAGGTCGCGCAAGTTATCCGTCAGCACTTTTTGGGAACATCCCACACTGCGGCGCAGCTGGCCGAAACGCTTGGTGCCGGTCAGCAAATCGCGGATAATTAAAATCTTCCATTTATTACCCACCAACTGCAAAAATAACCCCACCGGGCACGGGTGAAAATCTTTTTTATTCAGCATAATTACCGCCTTATTAGTTACTTTTTTGATACTAGATTATAAAATAGTGCCTACTTTACAAAATAAACCTAAACCGATAAGATAAGTATATCAAATTTATTTTAAACAGGAGAACACCATGAAAAACTTAACCGTAAAAAATTACGAAAAAGAACAGGGGCAGAAAATTGCCGCCAACGGAGCGGAATTTATTTTAAAAGAAATTATCCCGGCTTCGGACGTTACCAAATGCCACGCCAACTTTGTGGAAGTGGACCCCGGACACTTTGCTTACGGCTACCACTGGCACGAAGTGAACGAAGAAGTATTCTATATTATTAAAGGTACGGCGGCCGTGCGCACCAAAGACGGCGAAATCACCCTGCACGCGGGCGACGCGGTCACTTTCCCGGCCGGGCCGGAAGGCTCGCACGTCATCCGTAACGCGTCGGAAACCGAAAAACTGGTGTATTTGGACTTCGGCACCGAAAGCCCGGTGGAAATCGCGCACATGCCGGACATTAAAAAAATGCTCGTACTGGCCCCCCACGCCAAAGGAATGGCGGACGACGTAATTTAACAAACACCCAAAATACCGCAACCCCCCCGCTACCGGGGGAGTTTTTTATTGTTCCGCCCCGAACCCCGCACATTTAATCAAATTACACAAAAACTTTTGCTAGAATGAGTTATGCGCATCAAAATAAAAAATCCCCATACAGAAGCAAACAGACAAGCCCTGATTATTACGGGCGTATTCTCCCTGCTGATTTTGGCGGCGGCAGTTGCACTATCGTACCTTTCCGGCGGCCCCTTCGCCGCGTGGAACAACCTCGGCGACACCATAAATAATATGTGCGAGGATGAATTCCTCTGCCGCTTGGGTTTTGCGTTTTTATTTAAACTTTGCCCGTTTTTAATTCCCGGTTTGTTTGTGTTTGGAATATGGGAAAAACGGACCAAATTCCCTGCGCCTCTCCCCGGCACCTATTTTACACATATTACCTTCGATAAAGACGGCGTACTCCTGGAAAAGCCCAATCCGGCGCAAAACGTATTTTTCCCGTACGGGGAAACGGCGCTTGATTTATCCGTTACCGTGCATCAAATTTCCACCAAGAACGGCGGCCGCGTAACGGCCGTATCCAACGTAAAATTTACATTTACGCAGCAGGGAGGCGACTGCAAAACCATAGAACTTTTTCCCCCGCGCAAAGTGCTTCCGTTCCTGTGCAAAATACTGGACGCACGCCCCCGCTATGCCCGGTTTTATTATAAGGTCACCCCCTTGCGCCTGTTTTATCAGGAGGCCGCCGACTCCCTGCGCCAAAAACTGGATAAATACTGCCAAACGGGTTTTATGTCCGAATTTGACTCGCCGCTGGCCCGAATCATTTTGCTCCTTGCCGGGCTCGTGTTTACAGCCATCGGAACCGCCCTATCCGGGTTTCTTTTCCTAAATAGTCAAACCGCCAAAGATTTTTTCCTATTTATTCCCCTGGGCTTGTTCTTAATCCCCATCGGCCTCTATTTTACGATAGGAGCCGTTAAAGACATATACCGGGAGCGTAAGTCCCGCCGGAGATAACCGGCCGTTTTCTAACCCGAAAAAGTATCTTCCCAATCCCGGTGCCGTTTTCTATAATATAGGAAAGAAACCGCCGCACCGCGCGGCGCGCCTACGGAGGGGTAAACATGGATATCACCACCATTAACAAACAAGTCCAGCAGGAAAGCCTTTTTTTACAGGATTTAAGAAGAGAAGTCGGTAAAGTCATCGTAGGACAGGACGCGCTGGTGGAAAAAATGCTCGTCGCGCTCCTGGCCGACGGCCACATTTTAATTGAAGGCGTACCCGGCCTGGCCAAAACCCTGGCTGTCAAAACTTTGGCGCAAGCCATCCACGCGCAGTTCCAGCGCATCCAGTTCACGCCCGATTTACTGCCCGCCGACATCACGGGTACCCTTATTTTCAACCCCAAAGACGGCATGTTCTACCCCAAACGCGGGCCGGTATTTTCCAACTTTGTTCTGGCCGACGAAATCAACCGTTCCCCCGCAAAAGTGCAAAGCGCTCTCTTGGAAGCCATGCAGGAACGGCAGG
>JAUNWB010000200.1 GCA_030540535.1 Elusimicrobiales bacterium | reverse complement strand
CTCTACGCAAAAGAAGCGCGCAGCGCGTTGCTGGCCCCGCTCCCCGCGCCGACCGACCCCTATAAACTGGTTCATTCCTATCATCTGCCCCCGGAAATGTTGGAAGAATATGACGTTTTTTATTCCTATGTAAAAACTTTTCATCCCTACTTATGCAACCAGCTGATGCCTTTTTTGGCGGCTTCCGCCCCCCGGTGGAACCCCTCCGAAAAGCGCGCGCTGGACGAAGATTTAGCCGCTCTGTCTTTAAAAATACAAAACCTGTTAAGACATATGCACAATACGGACCCGCTTATCTCCCGCATTATCACCGATATTAACTGGGCGCGCGAAATTTTATTTGATATGCCCGGCCAATTAGTAGTGCCCCATCTCAAACGTCCCGCGCCGTTTAATCTTAACGAATACCGTTTGGTCCCCCCGGCCGGAGCCTCCCCCCGCTTGGCAATTTTGGACGACACGTACTTCTTTTCGCCCGATAAAGCCCGCAGCGCGGCGGAAGAACTTTGCGCCCAAATCCCCGCTGGCCTGAAAATCGCCGTACTAAACGATAATCCCGCCCACATCAACCAGTATGCCGCCTGGCAAAACGGCCGCTTATTTACAAACGGCATTACGGTGCAAACTTTTACCTCCGTCGGCGAATTTATGCAAAAGCACAACCAGTCCCGGTTTGATTTAATTTTAACGGATTATTTTATCCCGGGCGGCGGCGGGAACCTGCTCGTCAAAACCCTGCGCAATAACCGCGATAATACGCCCATCCTTTTGCAATCCTACGCCGGAGAAGGCACCTCCGCCTGGGACATGACCCGTTCCCCCCAGGCCCTGGAAAAAGACTACATGGCCGGGTACGACGGCGAACTCCCCGGCAACGACGACTTTTTCTCCCGCCGCGGTTATCTGTACGTACTGGAAGGAATCCGCAATTTCTACCTCTACCGGGCCGCACACGCCGCACAATAACTAATTTCCTCCACACCCCGCAAAGAACTGCGGGGCGTTTTTACATCCGCGTTATTTGATAAAATAATTTTATGAAGAAAGTCCTCGTATTTTTAACCGCATTACTGGTATGCTGGCTGGCCGCCGGATATCGCGCGGCACGCCAGCAGACGCTCAACGAAAGCCTGGTCGCGGACGCATACTACGGGGATTTAGTCTCCGTCAAAAACGATTTGGAAGACGGCGCCGATATTTCTTTCGAACTGTATTTTGACGACGAAGACCGCCAATATACGGACGTTCTTTTTAACGCCCTGCACGCGGCGGCTTCTTCCGGCAACGAAGACGTAATCAACTTCCTGCTGGAAGAGGGTTTAAATATCGACTATCCCACCCCCGAAGGCTGGACGCCGCTTTTCATCGCCGCGCGCGACGGACAAAGCGAAGCGGCCAAACTGCTCGTTTTCCGCGGGGCGGACCTCAACATTCAAACGGACCGCGGCGCAACCGCGCTTTTAATGGCCATCACGCAGGAATACCCGTCCGAAACCGACCGCAACAGCCTGCTGGAATACATGCTTAAACGCGGGGCGGATCCCAACCTGGCGGACGGCAACGGTTTCTCCCCCCTGTATTACGCCGCCACGCTTAAAAACGTGGCCGCCGTAAAACTCCTACTCGAATACGGCGCCGTGCCGGACGAAGAAAACTTGTCTAAAATCTCGCGGATTTTGGCGCCGCTGTCGGACAATGCCTCCCGCGATATTCTCTCTCTTCTTAAAAAAGCCCGCAAAAACGCCAAAACCAAATAAAAATGGCGTATTAAATAAAATTTTGGTATAATATGTCAAGGGATTTTTTATGAACAGGGAAGAAACGCTGCTTCAAAATTTTCAAGACGTGCAAAACGCCCTGTCCGCCGCCTGCAAAAAAACGGCAAGAAATCCCCGTGAAGTAACCTTATTGGCCGTCACCAAATACGCCCAAGACCAAGACGTTTTAGTTTTGCTTCGGCACGGGCTTATCCGCCATGTGGGCGAGTCCCGCGTGCAGCAAGCCTGGGCGCGGTGGACGAGTGAAAATTTTGCAAAATATCCCGTAGTAAAACATTTTATCGGGCATTTGCAAAAAAATAAAGCGGCCAAGGCGGCGCAGTTGTTTGATTTTATCGATTCTTTGGATAATTTTGACACCGCTCTCGCCCTCGAAAAACACCTGCCGCCGGGCAAAATAATCCGCGCACTGGTGCAGGTAAAACTGACGGACCGGGAAACGCAATCCGGGCTTACGTTAGAGGATGCCAGAACACTTGCCGCGAAGCTAAAAACGCTCATGCAAGTAAAAGTGTGCGGATATATGGGTATAGCTCCCCAAGGGGCCCCCGAAGCCGAACTGAGAAGTTTGTTCGGCCGAGTGAAAAGAGCGTTCGACCAAGACTTTCCGCCCGGGACGGAACGGTATTTGTCCCTGGGAATGAGCGAAGATTTTGTGACGGCGGTGGAAGAGGGTTCTTCCCTGCCCAGAATCGGCAGCAGGTTGTTTGCCGCAAATTTGGAGGTTTTATGATTATAAAGGTCCGTTTGATTCCCACCGCGGGGCGCAACGAAGTCATTAGCCGCATCGGCAGCGTTTTGCGCGTGAAGATTAAAAACAAAAAAGTGGATGACGAAGCCGCAAACGCCCTTATGAAAACCTTTCTGGCCGATTTTTTCAACGTTAAAGAAGAAAGCATTATCATCGTAAAAGGCGCTAAAGGAAAGGAAAAAACCGTGGAAGTGCGCGATAAAAGCGAAGAAGAACTGCGCAAAATCATGGATTCCATTCCGTAGGATTTACGCGAATTTAAAAAGGCCCCGGACAGCCCCGGGGCTTTTTGTTGCCAATACAAGAAACCGGGTTTCCGTTTGGAAGCCCGGTTTTTTGCGGCTGATAACCATAAAAAACCGCCCCCCAAACTGCAGGGGGCGGGAAAGCTATTTCAGCTTAAAAACTACGGAGCAGGAGTAGCCGAAGCAGCTTCACATTCTCCAGCTTTTCCATCACTGCAACATTTTGCATTTGTAGCCAAGGAATCCAAACCACAGAAATCCGCACAAAGAGACGCACCATTATCATTGGTGCCTTGGCAGGTCGTTCCCGTGCCGGAATACAAGCGGGTTAAATTATACGCATATTGCAAACCGTTGCTATTTTCGCGGGTGGCGACAGCGTTCCCGGTTTCGTACGAAGTTCCGGCATTTAACTTAATAGAAAACCCATTACTTCCGGCCGCACCTTTAGTATGGTAGGTATCTCCCGTCGCGCCTTTGGGCGCCACGTCTAAACCCGTGTATTCCCCAGCGAACTTGTTAATCTGCAAGTATTTGCGCTGCTGCGCCTGTGCGATGTTGCCCAAAAGCGTTACGGCTTCGCTCATGCGGCTGCGTTCCACCGCTTTGAAGTATTGCGGCATAGCCATCGCGGCCAAAATACCGATGATGAGTACAACGACTAAGAGTTCAATCAGCGTGAACCCTTTGTTATTATTCTTAATCATTT
>JAUNWB010000199.1 GCA_030540535.1 Elusimicrobiales bacterium | reverse complement strand
AGGATAATCCCAAATTATCATTTCTTCGTGGATTATTTGCAATTGTTCTATAAATTAAGAGGGTTATTGCTGTGAATTACGATGAGCGAGAAGAGCGATTTTATGACAGGACAGAAGAGCGCAAAAGTATTCCGAAGCAGATCCGCAAAAATGAGGGTCAGCAACAAGTAATTATACTATTTGGAACTACTGGGGTTGGCAAGAGTACCTTGGCAGAGAAGTTACTACGCGATGAGTTGGCCGATTATAAGTCGGTTATTGTCCGCATAGGGAAGAGTTCAGACAGCACCATCGAAAGTCTAAGCTATTTTAATGCCCTCTATCGGGAATTGGCTGAGGTGGCAAAAAAACGAAAAGATTATAGACTCAAAACCCCTGGTCAGTATGGTCGACGGAACCCTCTCAACTGGTTACGTATCCTTTTTAGCGCGGTAATGAATTATCTTAATATTGACAAGCATATTGCTGAACCTATTGAGGAATATAGTGTTTCCAGAAAAAAAGAATTTATCCTATCCATGTTGAAAAAGGGGCCGTTTATTGTCAACGTCCAGAACATCCATAATATTGATGTGCAGTCGACCGAACTACTTCAAAGTATTTCTAAGGATGTTCCAAATTTGGTCTGGATGGTGGAGTACACCATACCTGCTGAAGGAATGGATAACCAGTTTTATGCTTTCATTAACGATTGGCAGAGAATTGCCCCTTGCCTCCTCTATGAGATCAGCAAACTGGACTTTGATCTTGCGTTTAATTTGGCCCCTCCCGAAGTGAAGAATTCTGAGCAGAGAAAACGCATAGAGGCTCAATATGAAAAATCCCACGGGAATCTGCTTACAATTATGGTAGTACCTAAAAACTTAGATGAAAATGGAAACTACATGCGCAGCAAGCTAAACTCTCTTAGTTCGGACGAGAAGTACATTGTGTATCTCCTATATTTGAACGAAAGTCCCATGCTTGAGTCTGTTCTGTACTCTATTTTGGCAAAAATTGATGAACAGACCATGTGGGTTTCATTCAGTCAAAGCAAGGCTGATACACTACTGAAAAAACTAGCAGCAGACAAGATTATTCTCAAGCGTAATGGAACCTACAGTATTAAGCATGATTCCTTGTGTGTAATCATTTCTCAACTGCCTGCCACCCCGTTGCTCTTCCTTGCTTTCCGGGCGCTAGAGAGTCATTATCGCACCATTGCGGAACGAGGAGGTGGAAATCAAGAGGAGTATATCAATCATCTATTCTCCCTATACGTCAGATTCCATGACGAAAGTCTGATTGATCTTTTTCCCAAGATCTGTGACCTAATCTATGCAGCGAAATACCCGAAAGAAATTCTTGAAAAACTCGAGGTGTACAAAAAACATGTGCTTCAGAACAGCGGGGCAGATATTCATATTCTCTATCCTGTCGCTCGTTTCCTGACAGAACTGTGCATAAGGCTTCAGTATCCTGACGAGGCCATGGAAAATTTGAAATTAATCTATGACGTACGACCCAGCCAGTACTTAGTCGGTCTCCAGGGAGCCATCTGCGCCTTACGTAGCTCCGAAGCGAATTGGGATAAAGTGAATAGTCTAATCGAATGCGCAGAGGAAAATAGTAGGCTTAAACTATCCCTATGCCTATGCCGCCTTCGTATAATGATGCGTTCCTGCGACAGTAACAAGTCCAAAGCCTATGCCGAGGAAATACTGTCCTGCCCAGCATATCGAGATTTTCCGGAATATGGGTTCCTGATCCATAATTACGCAGAATTTTCTGAAACACCAGAGGAGGCGCTAAATTATTATCGGCAAGCCCGCGATACCTTTAAGAAGTACGGCATGGTTAATATGCAGGCGCAAGTCAATATTTCCATGAGTATGGGATATAGCTACGCCGGACAGCTTAAAAATGCACGCAGGGCACTCCAGAGAGCCGAAAAGTTGGCACCTAAGCAGATTCCAGAGACTGTTCTGCTCAACGATAGTGCAGTGATAGATATTTTGGATGGTAAGGTCTCGCCGGCCGTACTCAACAAGCTCGCTGACGCAGCATTGATGAATATCAATCCCTACGAAGTGCTCATTATAAAAAGCAACTGGCTGACCGGTTTAACCCTCTCCAACCGTATGGATCAGGCCGCTGATCTCGCTGTAGAAATAGAGCAATCAGGCTATGAATCCTATCAGTACGAAGACTTCTTGCATATCGTTTATCAAGATCTACACTTTTACTACACTCAAGTTGGAAATGCCGAGAAAGCCGATTTTTATAGGGGGAAACTGGTAGCACTCTCAGCACGAGAGGGGATCAACGAAGGTACCCGTACTTTGATTCAACTCATGCTGGAAAAAAAGCAGGAGCAAAAGGTTTTTTACTCCCGATTCCCGTTCCGTGTAGACTTTTTAGGATTCTGGGGACTGGTTATCAGCCCGGATTTAGAGAATTTTCAATGATAAATCTTAGCGTGTCTGGGTAGTCAAGGCCCAACTGTTCTTTTATCGCAACTTCAAAATCACACTCTGGACCTAAATAGCAATCCGGGGACAACTCTATGAGGCAAAAGCCGGTATCGGTAATGCGGCCATCGATACGCATATATTCCACCTTTTCAAAAGACTGAAAGATATGTATAGCCTGATCACGTTCTTGCGAGTTAGTCAGGTGGCTGACCATAAAGTTCACCTTGGAGTCATCGATTTTCTTTTCTTCATATCCCCAAATACGATCTTCGAAATAGGTCTGCTCATTGATGATCAGTTGTGTTTCCCCACAAAACACCATCTTTTTCTTGCTGCCGATTAGGAGGATGGAAACCTCCTGCCCAGCAACATATTCCTCCACGAGAACCGGTGTCGGGTGGGTACTCAGGTGAAACTCCACCAGGTCTGCTGCGGCGGTGTAGCCATGAACAAGACTGTTATCTGAGATACCGGCAGATCCGCCGCCGAAATTGGGTTTTACCACCAAGGGCAGTTTCAGACACTTGATACGAGCCACTATTTCCTCTTTGGAGGCAAGCGCACGAAACATAACGCTGTTCGGTACGACGAAGCCGAATTCACGAGCGTATTTTTTAGACAAATCTTTGTCGTTACAAAGAAGTTGCGTATAATTGTCAGCGCCCATGTAATCTATCCCATAGGTTTCACATAAGGAGGCGACGAGTCCCTTCTGTGTTCTGCTGGTAGGTCCATAACGCATGGGGAAGACCAAATCGTGTACATGCTCTCTGATGTGATCTCGAAAATCTTCTAATTCGGTATAGAGAGTAACTGGAGCAAAGGTGGCAATGGCATCGCGGATACCTATACTGGCCTGAAAGCTATTTCCCTCCATGTTGACATTTGCCAAATCCGGTGAGGAAAGATCCCTTGCACTATCGGTAACTAAGACAATTCGCTTTTTCATATCCCAATCCTCCAAATCATGGAATCAAATTATAGAACAATTGCAAATAATCCACGAAGAAATGATAATTTGGGATTATCCT
>JAUNWB010000198.1 GCA_030540535.1 Elusimicrobiales bacterium | reverse complement strand
CCAAGAGTACCGCCAATATCCATAAAAGACAGGTTATTTTTTTTACAATATCCATTTAATCGTTTTTGGCAAATAACGCCAAGTGCCGTTTTTTACCGTCGTCCACGGGCAGAACATAAGGTTCCAGCCCCAAAAAATGCGCCCCGTATTTGGCGGGATCCGTTTGGTCCGCCTGCGGATGTTCCCCCTGGTAGGCGATAAACACGCCCCCCGGTTTTACCGCCGCCAAGCAAACGCCCAAAATATCGGGCAGCTGGCCCATGGCGCGTTCGGTTACGAAATCAAATTCCCATTTGGCGTTCTGTCCCAGCCGCGCATTTTTGATTTTGGCGTTTTTTATATTCGCGTTCAGTGCGGCCCAGTTCATAAACGCACAGCGTTTTTCGATACTTTCCACCAGCGTAACCTGCGCATGCGGCAGGGCAACCGCCAGCGTTAGGCCGATAAACCCGGCCCCCGCGCCCATATCGGCCGCGGTAAACGTTTCCTGGCCCTTTATTTTGGACATGGCGTAAATTTTGGCGGCGCACACAAGGCCGTCGCACAAATGGCGGTTAACCAGTTCCGCTAAATCCGCCGCGCCGGTTAAATTTAAAAAATCCTTTTTCTGAAGCACCAGCTCCGCGTATTTTAAAAGCGTGTCCGCCTGCGCGTTCGTCAGCGGCAGGCCGAGGGATTGGGCAAACTCAATCAGCCTGTTTTGCACGTTGAATCCTCCTGAAACGCTCGATATGCACGGCCAAAAGCTGAATATCCGCCGGCGTTACACCCGGGATACGCCCCGCCTGCCCCAAGGTTTGCGGTTTAATTTCGCGCAATTTTTGGGACGTTTCAAACAAAATTCCGCGCACGGAAGACGGGTCGAATCCTTCCGGGATTTTAATGTTATCGGCTTCGGCCAGTTTTTCGGCGTCTTTTTTATTGCGCTCGTAATAGCCTGCGTATTTATTGTGAATATTCGCATGCGCGCGGGCTTTTTCAAGCGTCCACGGGAACATGGCTGGGTCGTCCTGCACGTCCGCGTGCGGATTTTCGATTAATTTTTGCGTAAGCGATTGGTACGCTTCAAACGGTTTTTTATATTCTTCGCCCAACATGCCAAGCCGCAGCGCGTGCGGGGTAAGGCGCAAATCCGCGTTGTCGTTACGCAGTAAAATGCGGTATTCGGCGCGGGAAGTAAACATGCGGTAAGGCTCGTTTACGCCTTTGTTGACAAGGTCGTCAATCAGTACGCCGATATACGCTTCGTCGCGCCGCAGGACGAACGGGTCTTTGCCCTGCGTTTGCAAAGCCGCGTTGATACCCGCCATTAACCCCTGTCCGCCGGCTTCTTCATAACCGGTGGTGCCGTTAATCTGCCCGCCCATAAACAGGCCGGGGACGAGTTTGCTTTCCAAATGCGGGAATAAATCCATCGGGTCGGAAAAGTCGTATTCAATGGCGTAGCCGGGGCGCGTAATGGTGGCGCGTTCCATGCCGGGCACGGATTTAATCAGCGCGCGCTGGACTTCTTCCGGCATGCTGGTGGAAAAGCCCTGGATATAGTATTCTTCGGTATTAAAACCTTCCGGCTCCAAAAAAAGCGGGTGGCTGGTAACATCCGGGAATTTTTTGATTTTATCTTCCACCGACGGGCAGTAGCGCGGCCCCAGGCCGTGAATGTTGCCGCTGTACATGGCCGAACGCTGGAAATTTTCGCGCAAAATTTTGTCCGTTTCCAGCGTGGTACGGGTGATGTAACAGCTTAAAAATTTCCGTTTTTTCTGTTCGTTTACATCGGTAAAATGGGAGATGGGCTGCAACGGGTCGTCCGACGGCTGCAGGCGGAATTTGGAATAATCAAGCCCGCGCGCGTTAATGCGCATGGGCGTACCCGTTTTAAAACGCAACATATGCAGGCCCAGTTCTTCGCGCAGGTTTTTGGCAAGCCCGTCCGACGGCATATCGTTGTAACGGCCGCCGCGGAACATGTCGGTGCCGATATGAATGGTTCCCGCCAAAAAAGTGCCCGTGGTCAGCACGACGGCTTTGGCGTGATAAAACGTATTGCGCAAGGTTACCACGCCGCTGACGCGTCCGTCCGTGGTGGCGATTTTAACGACTTCGTCCTGCATGATTTCCAGATTGGGCTGTAATTCCAAAAAGTGTTTGAAGGTGAACTGGTAGACTTTTTTATCGCACTGGACGCGGGGCGAGTGTACGGCGGGACCTTTGCCCGTATTGAGCATATGGTAGTGAAGCGCGGAATGGTCCGTCACGCGGCCCATCGCGCCGCCGAGCGCGTCGATTTCGCGCACGATTTGCCCCTTGGCAATCCCGCCGATAGACGGGTTGCAGGACATCTGCGCAATCGTATCCAAACTTTGGGTTAAAAGGAGCGTTTTGGCGCCCAGTTTTGCGCTGGCCAGCGCGGCTTCGCACCCTGCGTGGCCGCCGCCGATAACAACAACATCGTAATTTTCTTCACAAACAAACATATTATTTTCCCATGCAGAATTTGGAGAAAATCACGCCCAACACGTCGTCCGGCGTAACCTCCCCGATTAAATCTTTTAAGTGCAAAAGCGCACCGCGCAAATGCTCGGCGTAAATTTCGCCCCCTGCCTGCGCGGTTAAGCGCAAAAGCGCGCTTTCCAGTTCCGTCTGCGCGCGCAGGAGCGATTCGTAATGGCGCAGGTTAGAAATCATCAGTCCGTCAGCGGTGTGCGCTTCGTCCGCGTCCTGCGTAACGGCTTTTTTAAGGGCTTCAAGGCCCTCGCCCGTCTTGCACGAAACGGCCAGCGTTTGATAGTGCTGTGCGTTTTCAAGCGTATACCCGGCGCGCGGCAAATCCGTCTTATTTTCCACTATGAGCGTGCGTTTGCCGAGCTTTTCGATATCCGCCCACAACGCGCGTTCTTCATCCGTCAGCGGGCGGGAAGTATCAAGCACCAGCAAAATCAAATCCGCGCTTTCCATAGCGCGCACGCTGCGGCGCATACCCTCCCGTTCGGCGGGGTCGAGCGAGTGGTCCCGGATGCCGGCGGTATCGGTTAAAATGATTTTTTGGCCGTTAATTTCCAACGTTTCTTCCACCGTGTCGCGCGTGGTGCCGCAGGCGTCGGCCACGATGGCGCGGTCAAACCCGACGAGCGCGTTAAGCAGGCTCGATTTGCCTCCGTTGGGCGCACCCACAATCGCTACGCGCAGGCCGTCTTTAATCAGCCGCCCGACGGAAAAAGTATCCGCCAGGGCTTTTATGTGCGTTAAAACGGACGTAATTTCCCCGCGGACAAATTCATCCGAAAGCGGCGTCATTTCTTCGTCCACATCGTCCAAACGCACTTCGATTTGGGCCAAAAGTTCGGTAATTTTTAAGCGCATGTCCGACAGACGCGCGCTTAATTTGCCGTCCAGGCTGGACATGGCAAGCCGGTGCGCCGCCTTGTTGCCGGAAGCGATTAAATCGCACAAGCCCTGCGCTTCTATTAAGTCCATTTTGCCGTTTAAAAACGCCCGCTGGGAAAATTCCCCCCGCTTGGC